>JAZRMJ010000090.1:0-1584 GCA_045647445.1 Acutalibacteraceae bacterium
CACATAAGAAAATAAATGTTGTATTTAATAGTAGCATGTATTAAAATAATGAAATAATATACTTATTATCCATGTATTTTCAAGGAGTGAAACCTGCAAATGACCAAAAGATATCTTGATTGCACCGAAGCAGAGCTTAAAGAGTTTTTAGCTATCGAAACTGCTCAGCTCGAAAAGTTTAAGGCTATGGAGCTTAGCCTCGATATGTCTCGTGGCAAGCCCTGCAAAGACCAGCTCAACCTTTCAATGAGCCTGCTTGATGCCGTTACCTCGCGCGACAACATTATCGCAGAGGATGGCACCGACTGCCGTAACTACGGTGGCCCCATCGGTATTGCCGAAACCCGTCGTCTTTTTGCCGATATGCTCGGCTGTGACGTTAAAAAGATTATTCTCGGCGGCACCTCATCTCTCAACATGATGTTCGACTTTATTTCTCAGGCAATGAGCTCGGGTCTTGGCTCGACCCCCTGGGCTCAGCAGGGCGAAATCAAGTTTTTATGCCCCTCACCAGGCTATGACCGTCACTTTGCAATCTGCGAGCATTTTGGTATCAAAATGATTCCCATTGCCATGCAGTCTGACGGCCCCGATATGGACGAGGTTGAGCGCCTTGTTAAAGACCCTACCGTTAAGGGTATGTGGTGCGTTCCGAAATTCTCAAACCCTCAGGGCATAACCTATTCAGACGAGATTGTTCGTCGCATCGCAAACTTAAAGCCTGCTGCTGAGGATTTCAGAGTTATGTGGGATAACGCCTACGTTATTCACCTTATTAACGATGATGATCACCTTATCGACATTCTTGAAGAGTGCAAGCTGGCAGGTAACGCTGCTTTGGTTGTTGAGTTTGCTTCGACCTCAAAAATCACCTTCCCAGGTGGTGGTATTGCTTGCGTTGCAGCTAATCGCTCAAACCGTGAGCTTATCAAAAAGCGCATGAACGTGCAGACTATTTGCAACGATAAGATTAATCAGCTTCGCCATAGCCGTATGTTTCCTGATATTACTGCTCTCAAGTGCCACATGCAGCGTCACGCTGAGATAATGATGCCCAAATTTAAGATGGTTACCGATATGCTCAACGACCGTCTTGACGGACTTGATATTTTGGCATTTAACGAGCCCAACGGTGGCTACTTTATCAGCGTCGATACCCTCCCGGGTTGCGCTAAAAGAGTTGTTGCCCTCTGCGCAGAGACAGGTGTTGTGCTCACAGGAGCAGGTGCTACCTACCCCTACGGCAATGACCCCCTCGACAGCAATATTCGTATCGCACCCTCCTTTCCCCCTGTTGACGAGCTTCGTCAGGCTATGAAGATATTCACCACCGCTGTTAAAATTGCCACCATTGAAATGCTTCTAAATGAAGGTGTTTGCTCGAAAAACGCATAATCTGTGTCAATCTATACAAAAAACAGACTGAATTTAATTGACTTTTATATAATTATCTAATATAATAGATATGTTAACGGCGAATTAATCGCCCCACTAATATTCAAGGAGGATGGGCCAATGAAAAGGCTAGGCAAATTTTGGGTTTTCATTGTTGCCATACTGATATTCGCGCTGACCTTTACCGCG
>JAZRMJ010000091.1:0-17985 GCA_045647445.1 Acutalibacteraceae bacterium
GCTGCATGGCAACCTTGTCTTTGCTCAGATCAATGCCTTCTGCTCTTTTGAATTCTTCAACCAGATACTTGGTAACGCACTCGTCAAAGTCGTCGCCGCCCAGGCGGTTGTTGCCGGCAGTGGCCAGAACTTCCTGTACACCGTCGCCCATTTCAATGATGGAAACGTCGAAGGTGCCGCCGCCAAGGTCGTATACCATAATTTTTTGGTCATTCTCTTTATCGGCGCCATAGGCGAGAGCAGCGGCAGTGGGCTCGTTGATGATGCGCTTAACCTCAAGACCTGCGATGCGGCCTGCATCCTTGGTAGCCTGACGCTGAGCGTCGGTGAAGTATGCGGGAACGGTGATAACAGCCTCAGTTACAGTGGTGCCGAGGTAGCTTTCTGCATCAGTCTTGAGCTTTTGCAGAATGATAGCGCTGATCTCTTGAGGGGTGTAGTCCTTACCGTCGATGGCAACCTTATAAGAGGTGCCCATCTCACGCTTGATAGAAGCGATGGTGCGATCGGGGTTGGTGATAGCCTGGCGTTTTGCAACCTGACCTACCATACGCTCACCTGTCTTTGAGAATGCAACAACCGACGGAGTGGTGCGCATACCTTCAGCATTAGCGATAACAACGGGTTCGCCGCCTTCAATAACGGCAACGCATGAGTTGGTAGTACCAAGGTCAATTCCTATAATTTTTCCCATGATTAATTTCCTCCAAAATTAATAGATTTATAGTTTAAGTTAATTTATAGACGGGGTTAGTTTGCGACCGATACCATGGCGGGTCTGATAACGGTATCGCCAATCATATAGCCGGTCTGCAGCACCTGAGCGACGGTGTTTTCGGGCAAAGAATCGTCTTCAACGTGCATTACTGCTTCGTGAAAGTTGGGGTCAAAGGGCTTGCCCTCGGCCTCAATCTCTTTAAGACCGATGCGCTCAAGTGAGGTGGAGAGCTGCTTTATAATCATCTCAAGACCCTTAACGTATTCGGATGATTCGGGGTCACTTGATTTTGCTCTGCCGATATTGTCGGCAACGGGGAGCAGCTGCTTTAACACCTCGACCTTAACGAATGCAGATATATCTGCCTTTTCCTTTTCGGTGCGACGCTTAAAGTTATCAAACTCTGCTGCGGTGCGAAGGAGCATGTCTTTTGCCTCTGCTAAGTCGGCGTTTGCCTTGTCTAGCTCAGCTGTTAGCTTAACAACCTCGTTTTTAGTCTTTTTATGCTCACTTTTTTTCTTTGTTGGCTTTTCGGTTTCGGGGGTCTCGGTAGCCTCGTTAACCTCAGTGGCTTTATTATCTGCCATAAATTATCTATCCTTTCATAACCTCATATTGCTCGTTTGAGCTGTCGAGCAATCGGGTGAAATATTCTATGCAGGGCAAAATCTGCTCATAATCCATTCGAGTCGGGCCGATTATGCCAACGTAGCCGGTGCGAGTATCGCCTATGTTGTAGCGAGACAGCACAATGCTTGAGCGATCCAGCGCTGTGTATGAGGTGTCGCTGCCGAGTATAACGCCCGACTCCTTGCCCCATGCATCTAGCAGAGCAAGCACCTCGTCGCCGCTAGAGATAAGCTCAAACAGCTCGTGAGCCTTTGAAAGACTAATGCCACTGTTGGCAAGCAGCCTTGTCTCGCCTGCTATTTCAAGCTTTGAGCGGCCTGCCTCATCAATCAGCTCACCTAAAGCCGAAATGAGTGGCGTGAGCATTAAAGCGAATTCGCCTGCGCTTGCCGCAATGGTCTGTAGGGTAGCAGGGTGGATTGAGCCAAGCTCACGGCCTATAAGCTCTTGCTCGGTGAGCTTTAAAAAACGCTCAATTATCGATACCGTAAGCTGACCGCTAAAGGCAAACATTCGGCTTCGCACAGCCCCCGTTGAGGTTACAAGCACAACCAGTGCTCTACCAAGCCCCATCGGAATTACCTCTACTCGGTGAATGAGGTTTGAGGTTGCCGTTTGGGTCGATATAAGAGCGGTGCACCTTGTGGCCTGAGAGAGGGCGTTTATCGCCATATGAATACCCTGCTCACTATCGGTAATGCCTATTGGCATCATTCTCTCGATTGCGTTTCGCTCGGCATCGGTCAGCCTGCGCTTTGGCATAAGCGAATCGATATAACATCTATAAGCAAGGTTTGTGGGTATGCGACCTGCCGAGGTGTGTGGCTGAGCAAGGTAACCACACTCAACAAGATAACTCATCTCGTTGCGAATGGTTGCGCTTGATATACCACCTAGCGACTCGCACAAAGCCTTTGAGCCAACCGGCTCACCCGTCATAATGTAGGTCTTAACAATGATGGCAAGCAACTGCTGCCGTCTTTGACTAAGCTCCAAAGCGAGTCACCTCCGATTTGTCTTTTGCGATTAGCACTCGGAACAAGTGAGTGCTAACGTGTGTATACTTTATCACGGTTTTTAATCATTGTCAATAGTTTATGCAAAAAATCCCAAAATATTTTTTGACCTTCACTGACCTTTGGTCAAACAGAGTATATCTCCAAACTTTTGGCAACAATAAACAACATGGGGTGATGCGCTATAAAAAACAAAAAAGCAATTTTATTATTCGACCTTATGCTTATAATTTTAGGCACGGGGATATACTCGGTGGCGCTTACCGTTTTTTTAGAGCCGAGTAGGATTTCTCCGGGTGGGGTCATAGGCGTGGCGGCGGCAGTCTCAGCCTTCACTAATCTGCCAACAGGAGCCCTATCACTTGCAATTAACCTACCTCTTATAATATGGGGCTTTTTAAAGCTGGGCAGTCGTTTTATGTTACGCACAGGGGTGGCAACGGTGGCAATGTCGGTCTTAATAGACCTGTTTGATACCCTGTTGCCACAATATAACGGTGACCGATTGCTCGCAGGCCTCTACGGTGGCTTTATAGGTGGAATGGGTCTTGCTCTTGTCTTTTTAAGGGGAGGGTCAACAGGTGGAATCGATATTATCGCCAAGGTGCTCTCGGGCAAATTCATACGTTTTTCAATAGGGCGAATGGTGCTGATTCTCGACGGTGCAGTGATATTGCTCGCATCAATAGTCTATCGCTCCTTTGAAACAGCCCTCTACACTGCTCTGACGATATTTATATCAACTCGGGTTATCGACAGCATCGTTTATGGTGTTGATAGGGGAGTGGTCGCATTTATCATCACCGATAAGCCGAGTGAGGTAACGGGTGCGCTCTATTCAGCGCTCAAAAGAGGAGTGACCGTCATCCCTGCTCAAGGTGGCTATAGCAAGGCGAATCTTACGGTGCTGATGTGCGCTGTGAGGGTCAGTCAGGCAAGCAACTTAAGGCGAGCAGTGCAGGATAGCGACAAGGGTGCATTTTTTATTCTCACCGAGGCGACCGAAATAAGTGGAGAAGGCTTTGCTATGCGCTAAAAAGGTTACAATATTGTAATCGCAGATTACGGCTTTTTTGGTTGAAACGGGTCAATGGCTGTGCTATATTACAATTATAATATAATTATAATATAGAGAGCGAGGTGACGGGCGATGGATAACACCATAATCAAAATAGGCAAGCTAAAAATAACCGATGAGATGGCAGTTATCGGTCTTGTTGTGTCTCTTTATTTGCCCTATATTATTTCTTATCTCGCCCTCGCTACTCTGTTTTTAGCAGTTATAATCAACCCTCGCTCAAGAAAGGCAGTTTTCAGCCCTCGCAGTATGTGGCTTCTTTACGGCTTTGCCATATCCTCAATGCTGGGCTCGGTGATGTTCGGCAACCTGCTCGGTGTGGTCTGCACCATCGGTATTTTTGCCGTTATCACGGTGGGTCTATATTGCATGAGCGTTATGACCAAAGAGCTGTTTTTAAATTCGGTCAAATGGATATTCAAGATTATGCCGGTCGTTGCTCTTGCAACCATCATAGAGTTTGCCTATAGATTTTATTGCGTTGAGCTGTGCGACCAAAAAATCCGATTTATGCTTCGCTGTAAGGGCTTTTTCTTTAACCCCAACTATTTTGGAGCAATGATGGCAATGACTGCCCTTATCTGCATCTATCATTTCGTAGCCTTTAAAAAGGATAGGCTAAAGAGCGTGTTTGTGGGTGTTTGCGCCCTTGTGTGTTTGCTTTTAACCCAAAGCATGTTTGGCTATATTGAGCTATTAGTCGGCGCCATCGTTTTGCTTATCGTTGCCCACAAATGGAGATACCTTGCGGTGCTAATCACCATTTTGTTTTTGTGCGCAACCGTTGTGATTGTTGTGCCCGATATATTGCCTAGGCTCGGTGAGATGGGCGAATCCTTTGACCTCAGAGTCAGGATTTGGCGAGTTGCCGCCAAAGGCTTTTGGCAGTCACCCATTTTCGGTCAAGGTCCGTTAACCTATTTTCATATTTATAAAGACTATGAGGGAGCCATCCCAGGAGTTAAGGTGTGGCCGACTCAACATGCTCACAACCTATTTATCGACGGTTTGCTCAACTTTGGCTTTGTGGGAGCGACTTTGCTGTGGAGCTGGTATGTTGCCCTCACAGTCGACGTTTTGCGCTCATTAAAGCGACTGGGCAGCAAGACGGTTGCCTCACTTGTAATTGCAATGGCAGTAGGTTTGCTCGTTCACGGAATGGTCGACGTGACCGTTTTGTGGAGTCAAACGGGTATCATGCTACTGTTTATAGTTTCGTTTGCAAAGCAAAAAACAATAGAATATTAAACCTTTAAGGGGGATTTTTTATGCTATCCTTGGTTTTTGAGAGCGGCAAAGCCTACATCACCAATGGCGAAGTAAAGCTGATAGACAATATTACCCTTGAGATTAACTATTTTAGCGGCAAAAAAGCGATGCTGACCCCGACCGAATCGGTCGAGGGTGAGCTTCGCTTTTGTTCGTCTAATGGGGCAGATAGTCTCTATCTGAGCCTTAAATCAATTGGGAGCGAGGCTGTGCTGAGGGTCAGAGGTGGACTTGGTCACTACGCAGGCTGTGTGCCGACCACCTTTGCACAAAACAATTCGGTCATCATGCGATTTGACTCGATTAAGGCAGAGGGCGTGATGGCCAACTATCAGTATTCCGAATGGTGGACTCGCCCCTCATTTGGCCAAAGCTCGGGTGAGCTTTGCGACCGCACCTTATCGGCTCTGTTTAAGCTTGGCGACAGCTACGCTCATTTTTATCCCTTATGCGATGATGTTTATCGCACCTGCCTTGTCGGTGAGGGTGAAACCACCGTTTTGTCGGCATCTATTCGTTGTGGTGGTCACGATAAAATCAACGGTGCGCTCATGTCGATTGCCGTGGGCGATGACCCCTACAAGACGGTTCAATCGGCTGTAAAATTCGGCTTAAACTCTACTCAAAACCCCGTGCCCACTAAAGAGGATAGGCGAGATATTGATGCCCTCGATTTGCTTGGCTGGTGCACCTACGATGCCTTTTACAGCGACGTTACCCACGATAAAATTATAACTAAGCTCAAAGAATTTAAAGAAAAAAATCTGCCTGTTAAAATGATGATTATTGATGCAGGGTGGTTTGGCTATTCTCAGGATGAAAACGGTGGCAAAATAGTAACCGACCTTAAAGCCGACCCTGTTAAATTCCCTCAAGGATTAAAAGCGTTGGTCGACGAGGCAAAGGCTGATTACGGCATTGAAAAAATCGGTATATGGCATGCTATATCAGGCACCTGGCACGGCATAAAAAAGGGCTCACCTGCCTATGAGCAAACTAAGGATTATCTTTTAGAGCTAAGCAGTTTTCACTGCTATCCATCCCTCGAGAGGGATAAAGCCTTTGGCTTTTTCGACTGCTGGCATAGCTATTTAAAGGGCGAGGGTATCGACTTTATTAAGACCGATTTTCAGGGCATGACCCCCATGTATGCCAGTGGCATAAAAAACGTTAACTGCGCCCTAAAGGATTTGCATGCCGGGTTTGAAGCCAGCGCAAGCCTGCATTTTGACGGCAACGTTATCAATTGCATGGGCATGGCTCAAGAGGTCGTGCAATCACGACCCAAAACAGGAGTATCACGCAACAGCGACGATTTTTTCCCAAAAAAGGAGCTTGGCTTTAGCGAACACTTTTTGCAAAACGCCTACAACGCCATCTATCACGGCGTTATATATCATTGCGATTTCGATATGTGGTGGACGGAGCATTGGTCAAGCCACCAAAACGCATTGCTTCGTGCTGTCAGTGGTGGCCCTATCTATACAAGCGACCCCATCGGTCAAACCAACCCGACCGAGCTGATGCGCCTTAGCGATAAAAATGGATTTATTTATGAGTGCGACAGGGTCGGCACCGTCTGCAGAGATAACCTTTTCAGCGACCCGTCAAAGGATGAAACTCTTGCTAAAATGTTTAACCTGTGCAGAGACTCGGCTGTGGTAGCAGCGTTTAATATCGACCTTGAGGGTCGACCCGTTAGTGGCTGCGTTAAACCAACCGATGCCGAAGGTGTTGTTGGCGAGCGCTTTTTGAGCTATCTGTGGGGCAAAGATTTGCTAACGGTGGTCGAAAAAGATGAGGGCATCAATTTAACCCTTAATAAGGATGATGGTGACATCGCCATCTTCACCCCGATAATAGATGGGTTCGCTCTGCTCGGCATACTAGACAAATATATTACCTCTGATACTATCCTTGTTAAAGAAGATAACTTTATAATCCTTCGTGAGGGAGGCAGACTGGCATTTTATAGCGATACCTCGGTTAAATCGGTCACAGCCGACGGAGTTGAGGTCAGCTTCACCCACCTCGGTGATGGCATTTATACAGCCGATATCCCGTTGTCTGACGACGAAATCTGCGTTGTAATAGCATAACAAAAAAGACCATGTGCATCGCACATGGTCTTTTTTTAATGGGGAATAAAATCTTCAAAAATATAAGCCTTAAACTGCTTTTTAGCCTTATCAAGCTTTTGCTGTGAGCCGATAGTCCACCCCACGGGCAGAGCACCAAGCATTGTTGCAAGCTTTCGCCAAAGATTGCCTGCATTATCGTGACAGTATGATACAAAATCAGGTCTTGACATAAAGTTAAAGAGCAAACAGCCAAGTAGCTTTTTATCAATTCTCGGCTCCTTATAAAAGCCTGCCGATAATTGACCGCGACAGATTTCGGGTCGGTGCTTTTTATACCAATTCAGCACAGGCGGATAAAAGGATTGCACAAAGTATTTGCCCTCATATTGAGATAGAATTTTGTCGGTTGCAACGCATAAAGGCTCACATTTAATCGAGCGACATTTAAACTCAATCAGCAGAGCGACCCTGCCATCCACAAGGTCAAGGCATTCCTTGAGAGTTGGGATTTGTTGGTCGGTATCACCCAAACGAAGCTCCTTTAACTGGGCTAGGGTCATATCTTCAACATCACCCTCAACCCCACACATGCGTTTGAGCGTATCATCGTGAAAAACTACAACCTCACCGTCTCTGGTCAGGTGAATATCATTTTCGATGGTGTAGCCCTTTCTGACTGCAGCCTCAAAAGCAGCCAATGAATTTTCGGGTATGCCGTCTGCCAGTTTATGCAACCCACGGTGAGCGATAAAGCTGCCATTTATCAATTCTCGGTCGGGGTGACGGCGAAGGCTCGGAAATATTAAATATAAAATTATAAGAGCGATAATAGCAATAATAATGCCTGCTATAATAAGAGGATTCACGTTATTTCACCCCTTAATTATCAAAATTCTCAAGCACCGATTTAGCCTTGATCGGCTTTGAATCACCCTTAGTGACCATCATCATCGTCACAAAGGATAGCGCAGAGAATACCACTGCATAGGGGAATAAAATGCTGTAGCCAAGCCCTAAGGTGTCGATTAAAAGACCTGACAGTAGGGGAGTGGTTATCTGAGCAGCAGTCGAAAAGGTGTAGTAAAGACCGGTGTATTTGCCAACGTCGGAGCCTGAGCTCATCTCGACCACCATCGGGAAGGAGTTAACGTTGATTGATGCCCAGCCAACACCCACCAAAGCAAAGATTAAATACATCACGGGGGTCTGCTTTGTTATTAAAATTGCAATGGCGTAGCATACCGTCATAAGCACAATGCCAAAGAGCACAGCCTTTTTTCTGCCCACCTTGCTCGACAAAAATCCAAGTGGCACGAATGCCGCAATAGCCGATATGGTGGCAACCAAAAGATAGCTCGAGGAGGTGCCAAGGTCAGCGCCCCAAACGTTGGCGCAGTAGCGAGAAAAGGCAGTGGTCACGCTGTTATAAGCCATAAACCACAAAAATACCGACATAAGAATCAGCACAAGGCTTTTTAAAACAGGCTTTGGCATTTTGCCACCCTTTTCGGTTATCGGCTCATCATCGGTTATGTTAGTATCATCCACAATGCGATTTTCTCTGAGCGAGAGGGTCATCACTATGACCGAAATGAGCATGAAGCCTGCAATGACCAAAAAGACGGGCAAAAATGATTGGTCGTCAGAATAGATGCTGAGCCCGTCGGCATTTTTTTCGCTTTTGAGCATAAACATCATCACAACAGTAGCAAATATACCACCGATGTAGCCCACAAGGTTTATGATGGCGTTAGCCTTGCTGCGAAGTGGCTTTTCTGTCACATCAGGCATGTATGCAACTGCAGGGGTGCGATAAACTGCCATTACAAAAAGTAGGGCAACAAGGGTGATTATAAACCCGACAAGGCTCTTTGACTCCTCAAAAAGACCTAAAACAACCAGCAAAATTACGGCAGCGATGGTGCCAAATAAAATATAGGGTGTGCGTTTGCCGAGCCTTGATTTGGTGCGATCGCTTAGAGCACCAAACAAGGGCAGCATAAAGAGGGCTAAAATATTGTCAATCGACATTATAGCGTTGGCTGTGAAGGATTTTAGATTAAAAACGTTTTCTAAAACGTAGGGTATAACCTGGTCATAAAACTGCCAAAAAGCCAAAATCGACATAAAGGCAAGGCCGATAAGAATGGTGCGCCCATAGTTAAGCTTCATAGTGTGCCCTCCTAAAATAGTTCTGATTAAATAATACAATATTCGACACACCTTAGCAAGCACAAAATGAGCATTGACCGGCAATCGGTCAATGCTCACTTATGTCGCCCATCCCCGTTATTTGCCACGTGGGCGAGCATCGGGGTTACACTCCCATTATATTCAAGGGGGGTATGAGTGTACCACCCTTTTTAACAGAAAAATGCAAATGGCTTGTTTCAACGCTCTCGCAAGGCACTTTGCCCAGAGTTGCAATTTGCATGTTGACTGCCACCACGTCACCAACTGCAACTATGACCGTCTCAAGGCCACTGTAGGTTGCAACAATATCGTTACCGTGGTTTATTTCAACCGTAAGCCCATACTGCCTATCCTCATAAATCGAGGTAACGATGCCGTCACCTGCAGCGTTAACGGCAGAGCCCGTGACCCCTTTAATATCGAGGGCAGTGTGAAGCCGCCAATCGTTATAGGTCAGCGAATATTGAAGCTCACTATCGTTAAAATCCTTAATAATATCCCCCGTCATCGGCAGCACAAAAAAACCTGCCGAAGGGGTAACGGTAGCCACAGCATCGTTTTTTGACGGTGTGGGAGCCTTGCTTTGCTCATTCTCTTGAGGCTTATTGGGGGCAGTGGGTGTTTCATAATCATCCATAGCGCCGTCGCTCGGCTCATAAACATATGAGGGTCTGCTATCTGCGTTAGAATTATTTGCCGAATCGGTGGGCTGAGTAATTTTACTGCCAACCCCAACCCAAGCAGCAGCACCTATCGCAACAAGACAGATTGAGGCAGCAGCCAAAATGCTTGTCTTTTTAGATGAGTGTCGAGTGAAATTCATATTTGTCATAAGTTGTTACCCTTCTTTTTATTGTGGTTTCACTCTTATTTTTGACAGGGCAAACAATTTTATGCAATAAAAAACCTGCACGTCTTAATTGACGCGCAGGTATTTTTTAAAAAATTATTATTTGATTTCAGCTATCTTAGGGAGCTTGTTTTTATCAAAATAAGCCTTTGTTTCTCTTCCGACTACACCGCTTAGCAGCACAAGAGCTACAAGGTTGGGGAATGCCATCAATCCGTTAAAGATGTCTGCAAAGGTCCAAACAGCAGAAACGGTCAGGTATGGGCCAACTGCAACAGCGAGAATATAGATGATGCGATAAATCATCAAAACAGTCTTATTGTTGCTGCCGATAAGATACTCAAGGCAACGCTCTGAGTAGTAGTTCCAACCGAGAATGGTTGTGAATGCGAAGAATGCAAGGCAGACTGAAAGAACGATTACGCTAAGGTTGCCACCAAAGGGCAGACCGTTTTGCCAAGCGTAGGCGGTAACGTCGAAGCCCTCGAGTTCTGCGCCGGTCACGTTGGGGTTCCAAGCACCGGTCAGCACGATGGTAAGACCTGTCATGGTGCAGATGATGATGGTGTCGATAAAGGTACCTGTCATGGTAACAAGGCCCTGACGAACAGCCGAGTTGGTCTTTGCAGAAGCCGAAGCGATAGGAGCAGAGCCAAGACCTGCCTCGTTAGAGAAGATGCCACGACCAACACCTTTTTGAATTGCAATCTTAAGGGTCAGACCTGCGATAGCGCCGCCAACAGCACTGATGTTGAATGCACTCTCAAAAATCAAAGCGAAGGCTGTGGGAATTTTGGTGATGTTAAAGGCAATAACCGTGATTGCAAAAACAACATAGGCAATTGCCATAAAGGGAACAACGATTTCAGATACCTTTGCAATGCGCTTAATTCCACCGAGTATAACAAGTGCAGCGCAGATGGTGACGATAGCACCGCAAATAACTACTGCGAGGGTGATATCCTTTTTAGAGTCGCCACTACCAAGGGTGAAAAGCACATTAGAGTTAAACACTCTGTCAGCAGCAGAGGTGATGCCGTTAATCTGGGTGATGGTACCGATGCCCATTAAACCTGCGAGCACACCAAAGAGAGCAAAGGTTTTGCCGAGCCACTTCCAGCTCTTGCACCAGCCGCAAACCTCTTTAAGTCCACGCTCTATGTAATAGAAGGGGCCGCCCAGTGCGTGACCGTTAGCGTCAACGGTGCGATATTTTATGGCGAGCAGACCTTCTGAGTATTTGGTAGCCATGCCTAAGAATGCAGCAACAAGCATCCAAAACAGAGCGCCGGGGCCGCCTGCAGCTATAGCAGTTGCAACACCAACGATGTTACCTGTGCCTATAGTAGCCGAAAGAGCAGTGCAAAGCGCACCAAAGGATGAAACCTCACCCTCTGCACCGTCCTCATTTTTAACCATAAACTTGAGAGCCTTGCCAAGGTGAAACACCTGAACGAAACGGGTGCGAACGGTCAAAAGAATACCTGCGCCGATGATGAGACCGATAAGAACCCAGCCCCACACCCAATTGTCTACGGCAGTTAGAATCTCCATAAATGTCAAGAGTATCTCCTCCTATCTAATTAAAACAAACCGCCCCAAAGGATCCTTTTGAGGCGGCCTTGAAAAGGTGGGATCAGCCGAGCATACCCTGCATGGCACCTGCATACCACTCATCATAGGTATCGTAATCGATTTTGCTCGGTTTGAGATAATTTAGCTCGTAAGAATCATATTTGATTTCAAGTTTGTTAGCTTCTTTCTCGAAGTATTTGTTGAAATCCTCAGCGTGCATGATGCGAACTGTCTCATCACGGTAGGTCTTGAAGTAGTAGGGATCCTTCTCGATATCTCTCTTAATAGCAAGACGATAGTAGCCGTCGGTGCTCTTTAAGAGAGTGGCCTTGCCAATGTCGAGCTTGTTGATATCCTTAAAGAGAGTGCTTGAGGCAGAGCTATCCTCGCTGCCAAAGAGCTTCTCAAGGCTGTCAAGAGGCTTCTCCTCTTTGTCGGATTCTTTATCATCGGTGGCAGAAGAAACGTTTGAAGAGGTGGTGTTGTGGTCATGATCCTCATGCTCATCCTCGTCCTTCTTATCATCTTCCTTCTTGGTTTCGGCTTCGTACTCAGCCTTTATATCAGCGAAGGTGGCTTTGCCGTTATTGATGCGATCGGCATAGCCCTGAAGCTTATCGGCAATCTTTTTGAGCTCATCCTCTTTGAGGGTCTTGCCGTCTTCGCCATTAGTTGATATTTCGAGGGTGTAAGCAACTGCAAAATTATCTTTAAGAGTCTTAACGATGTCGGCCTTTGCTGGAGCCTTCTCACCCTTTTCGCCATAAAGATAGTCGAAAATATCGGAGCGCTCAAACATATTAACCTTCAGATACTGCTGGAATGACTCGTAGCCTGCGCCATTAACCTCAAAGATATACATACCACCGTTCATCCACTGGCTTGCAGCGTACTGAATGAGGGAGTTGTTACTCTCATCGCTGAGTTTGAGCTTATACTGGTCAAACAGCTTCTCGGTTAAGAAATATTCAGCCACCATCTCTTTAGCGCGCATTATAACGTAGTCGTTAAATTTATATTCCTTGCCATCATCGGCCTTAACCTTCTGGCTAGAAAACTTAACGTTTTCGGTTGACTTTTTCTGCTCCTGCAGAGCAGTCGTAACCTTAGTGCGAGCCTCACTATCAGCGTTGATGAGCATGGTCAGATAAACGCCTGAGGTAACAGTGTATTGCTTGTCGCCGTTTTGATAGGTTGCAACAATAGCACCCTTCTCATGACAAGCAGCAAAGCAGGTGAACAATAGTGCGACACAAGCGAGTAGTGCCACGATTTTTTTAACGGTCTTCATTGGTGTACCTCCATAGATACTAATTAACTTCTAAAGTATACTACATATTTTGCAAAAAGTCCAGCACAATTGTGCAATCATATCAATTTTCTGCTTTTTCCATTGCAGCAACTGCACCCTCAAGGGCATCATATGGGGTTAATGTGCCCACCATGCGTATCTCATAGAAGGGCTTGTTGCCTGCATTAACCCTAAATAAGCGACCCAGCTCAGCCGACAAAATGGCTATATGCTGAGGCTTCATCGCTTCGGGATATATTCGCAAGAATTTTTCTTGCTGTTCAACCGAGGTGATGCCGAGGGCAACACAGCGGTTGCGCACAAGAGCAATATCTATCAGCCCCTTAACTGTCTTAGGCGGCTCACCGAAACGGTCAATAAGCTCGTCGGTTACGTCGAGCGCATCATCGGGTGTGCGAATATCGGCAATGCGTCTATACATGCCGAGCCTTGCCTGAAGAGACTCAATGTAGCTTTCAGGTATGTGGGCGGCAATCTGCATATCAATAACGCATTCAACCTCGGGGGATACAGCCTCACCCTTTTGCTCGCTGATAGCATCGTTTAACATGCGAATATACATATCGTATCCGACCGAAGCCATGTGGCCATGCTGCTCACCACCGAGAATATTGCCTGCACCCCTTATCTCGAGGTCGCGCATAGCAATCTTAAAGCCTGAGCCAAACTCGGTGAATTCACGAATTGCTTCAAGTCGGCGCTGAGCCAGCTCACTGACCGTTTTGCCCGTGCGATAGGTAAGGTATGCGTAGGCTCTACGGCTTGAGCGACCGACTCGTCCTCTCAGCTGATGAAGCTGAGACAGACCCATTCGGTCGGCGTTTTCGATTATTAGAGTGTTAACGTTTGAAACGTCAACGCCCGTCTCAATAATGGTGGTGCATACTAAAATATCGATTTCGCCTGCTATGAGCTTGCGCCATACCTCGCTGAGCTCCTCCTCGCTCATTTGACCGTGAGCGACGGCAATCGAAGCGTCGGGCAGCTGCTCCTGCAAACGGGTGGCGTGAGAGACAATGCTCTCAACAAAATTATATAGATAATAGACCTGACCGCCACGGCGAAGCTCACGCCTTATAGCATCAAGCACAACCCCCTTGTCATACTCCATAACATAGGTTTGCACAGGGTATCTGTCGCCGGGAGCCTCGTCGAGCGATGACATATCTCGAAGCCCCGACATAGCCATGTTAAGGGTGCGAGGGATGGGAGTTGCAGAGAGGGTGAGGGTATCAACGTTTGCGTGGCGCTCACGAAGCTTTTCTTTTTGAGCCACACCAAAGCGTTGCTCCTCATCAATAATAAGCAGACCGAGATCTCTGAATTCAATGCCGGCGCCAATCAGCTTGTGGGTGCCGACAATAATATCAATTTCGCCACTTTTAAGGCGCCGCTTTATATCGGCCTGCTGTTTTGCCGAGCGAAAACGGGAGAGCAGATCAACCGTTACGGGCATACCCTCAAGCCGCTTGCATGTCGTTTGATAATGCTGCCACGCCAGAATGGTGGTCGGAACGAGAATGGCGCACTGCTTACCGTCGGCAACGCATTTAAAGGCAGCTCTTAGCGCAACCTCTGTTTTGCCAAAGCCAACGTCACCGCAAAGCAGTCTATCCATAGGAGCAGAGCGCTCCATATCGCGCTTGATTTCGTGAATGCAACGAAGCTGGTCATCGGTCTCGTCATATTCAAAGCGAGCCTCAAAATCGCTTTGCAAATCGGTGTCTGGGCTGAATGCCCATCCGGGTCGAGCCATGCGCTCGGCATAGAGCTTAATAAGCTCTTTTGCGATGTTTTTAACAGCACCCTTAACCTTGGCTCGGGTCTTTTTCCACCCCTCACCACCAAGCTTATTTATGCGCACGCCACCATCCTCAGATCCACCTATATATTTCGATACAAGGTCGAGCTGAGTGACGGGCAGATACAGCACATCCTGCCCTGAATATTTAATCTTAATGTAATCCTTGGTTATGCCTGCAGTTGTGATGGTGTGAATGCCGTCAAATATGCCTATACCGTGGGTGGTGTGAACAACGTAGTCGCCACGGTGCAATTCATCAAGGCTGTTAAAGGAGTTGGCATTTTTCTTAATTCGGCTCTTTTTTGAGGTAGCAGTTTTGCCATAGGTGAAAAGGGCAAAGCCCGATTTTGGCAACTCCATGCCGCTTGAGAGCGCACCTGAGGTAACCATAACTGCCCCTGCCGATATTTTTTCATCGTCGGCAGAGAATACAGCCGAAATACCTGCTTGTCTCAGGTCATCGGCAATAACCCTTGCAGCCTTCTCAGTGCCTGCAAGCACTGCCACGGCAGTGCCGTGGTCAACTAGGGGCTTAATATCCTCAATAAGCTGACTTGTCATGCCGCCCCAAACCGAAATCTGACGGGCAGTGAAGTTGACTGCCGCCTTAATTTTAGTATCGTAAGAGCCCTTAACAAATGTGTCAGCCCAAATGGTATCAAGGTCATCGAGGGTGCTGCAAATCTGCTCATAATCAGAGCAAAGGCGGGCGCTCTTGGGCAAAAACCCATCCTCAATCAGGCTCATAATATCCTCTTGCACAGCCATTAGCTGAGTGCGGCAGCGCTCCTTAACGTTGTTTGACTCGCTGACCATTATAAGGCAGTCGGCTGTGTAGTCGAGCAACGTTGAGGCAGGATAGATTAGAGGCATAAACCTGTCGGGGCAGATGGGGAGCACCCCACCCTCAGCCTCGTCGGCAGTTTTTAAAAGATATTCCTTAAAATTACCCTTAGGAGCGGCTTTTGAGGCTATCGCTCTTAGCCTTTTTGCAAACTCCTCGGGGGTGCCTAAAAGCACCTCGCTAACGGGTGAGATAAGAATATAGTCAACAAGCAAATCTCGTCTTTGTGAGATGGTATCAAAGGTGCAAATTGAGTCGATTTCATCACCCCAAAACTCAATTCGGTAGGGGGTTTGACTGTCAGGGGGGAAGATGTCGAGTATTCCGCCTCTTAAAGCGAATTGACCTGCACCCTCAACCATGTCGCATCGGCTGTAGCCTGCATCAACAAGTCGAGCGCAAACCTCGCTCGGCTCTATAATCTGCCCACCCTCAAGGGTGAATCGGCTGCCTAACAGCTTTTCGGGTGGTATGGTGTAGCTCATCAGAGCGTCGGCGCCGCAAACGCATATATCGTAATCGCCGTCTAAAATGCGAGTGAGAGCGCCAAGCCTTGCATGCTCATATTCGCGCGAAACACCTGCCACGTCACGCAGTATCAAATCCCTTGAGGGGAAGGATACTACCCTTGCGCCCATGCCGGTCAGGTCAGAGCTGAGCCTTGCACCCTCCGACTCATCGGCAACAACCATCAGCACCCTGCGCTTAAGGTCACGGCTCAAAGTGTCAATGACCGTCGCCTTAACAATGTGCGACAGCCCCGTAGCAGCTGCAGGCAGGTGACCCTTTTTGGCCTCTGATAGTAGCTCACTATATTCCTTTGAAGCCCTTAGGGCGTTGTTTAAAAACAGCATAAATTCCTCGTTTAGTTGTAGCGATTCATCGCTTTGTCGATTTCGCCTTTAATCATAAGCTCGGCAGCATCGCATGCCTTGTCAGCAGCTTCAAAAAACGCCTTTGAATCGTCAGAATTAAATTTGCCAAGCACCCAGGCAGCTAAATCATAGTCGGGGTGAGGCTTTGCGCCAACCCCCATTTTAATGCGTGGGTAGTTGTCGCCCATGTGAAGCGAAATGCTTTTAAGCCCATTGTGGCCACCGTCACTACCCTTGCGACGAATGCGCATTTTGCCCGGCTCGAGAGAGATATCGTCGGCTATGATGATTATATTCTCTACGGGGATTTTATAGAAGGCGGCAAGAGGATTGACTGCTTCGCCCGAATTGTTCATATAGGTCTGGGGCTTCGCGAGTAGGCAGTCGACTCCACCGATACTGCACCTGCCAAAGAGAGCGTTATATTTTGATTTTGTAACGTCACAGCCATGCTTTTTAGCGAGGCGATCGATAACCTCAAAGCCAACATTGTGTCGGGTACCGTCGTATTTAGCACCGGGGTTACCAAGACCTACTATCATAAACTCGGGAGCGCCTAAGCTCTTTTTAAAAAACATAAAGATTACCACCTAAAACTTTAATGTAACAACAAACGGGGGAACGGCGAGACCGTACCCCTCTTTTAAAGATAATATACACATTAATTATGCCACCTAAAAACGCAATTTTCAAGTATAAAAGGGTGGTTATGTTGATATTACACTAAAAAAAGAAGGTTAATATGTATAAATTTTCGTAATAGATAAGAAAATAACAGTAGAAATATTTGGATTAGTTTGGTATAATACCAGGTGAGACTGTGGACAAATGTGAAAAAAGATGTCTCACATTGAATTTGTTATCAATTATTTAGGAGGATTCAAAAATGAGTCACAAGTATGTTTACCTCTTCTCAGAGGGTAACGCAACCATGCGTGAGCTGCTTGGTGGTAAGGGCGCTAACCTTGCAGAAATGACCCACATCGGTCTGCCTGTTCCCCAGGGCTTCACCGTAACTACCGAGGCTTGCACCCAGTATTACGAAGATGGCAGAAAGATCAACGATGATATCCAGGCACAGATCATGGAATACATCGACAAGATGGAAGGTATCACCGGCATGAAGTTCGGCGATAAGGAGAACCCCCTCCTTGTTTCTGTTCGTTCAGGTGCTCGTGCATCAATGCCCGGCATGATGGATACCATTCTCAACCTCGGTCTTAACGAAGAGGTTGTTGAGGTTATGGCTGCTAAGTCCGGCAATGCTCGTTGGGCTTACGACTGCTACAGAAGATTTATCCAGATGTACTCCGACGTTGTTATGGAAGTCGGCAAGAAGTACTTTGAAGAGCTCATCGACAAGATGAAAGAAGAAAAGGGCGTTAAGCTCGACGTTGAGCTCACTGCTGACGATCTCAAGGAGCTTGCAACTCAGTTTAAGGCTGAATACAAGTCCAAGATCGGCAAGGATTTCCCCTCCGATCCTAAGGAGCAGCTCATGGGCGCTGTTGAGGCTGTTTTCCGTTCATGGGACAACCCCAGAGCAAACGTATACAGACGCGACAACGATATCCCTTATTCATGGGGTACTGCGGTAAACGTACAGGCAATGGCGTTCGGTAATATGGGCGACAACTGCGGTACGGGCGTTGCATTTACGAGAGACCCTGCTACAGGCGAAAAGAAGCTTATGGGAGAATTCCTTACCAACGCTCAGGGCGAGGACGTTGTTGCCGGTGT
>JAZRMJ010000092.1:0-1131 GCA_045647445.1 Acutalibacteraceae bacterium
CTTATCACTCGCAATCAGCTCCAGATTTGGCCACGGAGTCTGATAGGGGTCGTTGGGAATGGGCAGACAGTATATGCTTGTGGCACCGCCCTGATTGGTGAAAACGAGGTATTTGATCCCGTCATTTTTAATCTCACCGATGAGGGTATCATGCATCTGACCCTGACCGGTCTTGGCAATAACCCTCTTAACCCAGGTGGAGTCAACCTCACCCGTATTCTCCCACCACGACAGCTCATCGTTAGAAAAGTCCGAGCCGTTGATGATGTCGCACAGCCCGTTGCCCGTCAGGTCGATGGCACTGCCACCGCACTCCTGACCGATGACATCAGAGATTTTGTGCATAACCCAGCTTTCGCTTTTGCCTTGATTCTCAAACCAGACCATCTGGCCGTTTCTACCGCAGGTCACATAATCGGGGTATGAGTCGCCGTTAAAATTACCCACAGCGCCCAAAGTATTCATCTGGCTGTCACCGACGGTGTTGGCAATCTCGCCGATAACCTTTTTCTCAAAAATCGGTTTCATGATGTATCACCCCTGCATTAAAGCCTTCTCGTGTATCTCTTTGAGGTTTACATAACATATCTGTGCCGCATCAATGGAGGGCTTGTCATACTCCTCCTGCTCGACGACACACCACTTGGCGTTGTTCTCAAGGCCGATTTTAGCGATTGAGAGCATATCGATACAGCCGTTGCCGACCTCGGTGTCGACCATACGCTCACTCTTGATGTAATCCTTAAAATGGATGTAGGGGCTAAGGTGTCCATACTTTTTCATAAACTCAACGGCATCGATTTTGGCATATTCAACCCAATAAACATCGACCTCCAGCTTAACGAGATCGGTGTCGATTTCGTCCAGCCAGGCGTCAAAGCCGCATACTCCGTCAAAATCGGCGAACTCATTGCCGTGAATGTGAAACACAAGCTCAACGCCGTTGTCCTTGAGTCGTTTGCCCCATCCGTTCATCTGACGGGCGATATCACGCATACCGTCGAGACTCTTGGTCATCTCGTCTGGAATCATCGGAAACGCAACGCAGGTGCAACCACATGCCTTGCAGTAGGGGATGATGTCGTCGAGCTTGTTGGTGAAATCGTTATAGTCGAAGGTCAGACCTGCCAG
>JAZRMJ010000093.1:0-1595 GCA_045647445.1 Acutalibacteraceae bacterium
CCACCGGCAGCGGTAACAGCAGCCATATAGGTTCCTGCTTCAATCTGGTCGGGGATGATGCTGTAATCGGTTGAATGAAGATATTCGACGCCACGAATTTTAATAACATCGGTACCGGCACCACGAATATCGGCACCCATAGAAATCAAAAAGTTTGCCAAATCAACAATATGAGGCTCTTTAGCAGCGTTTTCGATGATGGTCAAACCACGAGCTTTAACTGCTGCTAACATGATGTTGACTGTAGCACCAACAGAAACCTGATCAAGATAAACCTGATTGCCAATAAGCTTATCAGCAGAGCAATCTACCATACCGGATGATATGCGAACCTTAGCGCCCAATGCTTCAAAGCCTTTAATGTGAAGGTCTATCGGTCTAACACCAAAGTCACAACCACCGGGAGGGGCAACCATAGCTTTAGAGAAGCGACCAAGCATAACACCAAGCAGATAGCTACTTGCTCTAAGGCGCTTAGTCATTTCAAAAGGAACAACATAAGAAGATATGTTGCGAGGGTCTATCTCGTAGGTGCACTTATTGATTGTTCTGACATTTGCGCCAAGCTCATATAATATGTTGATAAGCTCACTAACGTCGCTTATATCAGGAACGTTCTCTATAACGCATACTTCGTCACATAGAATAGCGGCAGGTATAATTGCAACTGCTGCGTTTTTTGCACCACTTATACGAACACGACCGTTGAGTCGGTTGCCACCGTTTATAATATATTTTTCCAATTCCGACACTCCAAAAGTTTGAATTTCGGTAAATTAAATAAAACAATAACAGCACATATCGTGCATACCGAATATAGTATAGCACAATATATTTGAAAATAAAAGAGTAAATTTTGATTTACGCAATTTCAATTAATTTACTGTTTTTTTGCCCATGAATCCTTGAGGGGCACAGTTCTGTTAAATATCGGTTTTTGAGCAGATGAATCAATATCTGCGCAGAAGTATCCCTGACGCATGAACTGATATGCTTTTGAAGGTTCAGCATTTGCAAGATCTTTGGTGATTTTGCAATTGTTTAACACAACAAGAGAATTAGGATTGAGGTTCTCAGCAAAATCAGAAACGCCCTCTTCGTCAGAAGGATTCTCAACGTTGAAAAGACGATCATAAATACGGATTTCAGCATCAACAGAATCTTCGGCGCAAACCCAATGAATGGTGCCCTTTACCTTTCTGCCGTCTGGTGAATCGCCACCCTTTGTAGCAGGGTCATAGGTGCAATGAATGCGAGTTACATTGCCGTTTTCGTCTTTTTCACAGCTTGCGTATTTAACAAAATAGGCACCCTTGAGTCTAACCTCACGCTCGGGGCAGAGGCGGAAATAGCCCTTGGGGGGTTCTTCGCAGAAGTCATCAGCTTCGATAAAGATGTGTTTTGAGAACATTATCTGTCTGCTGCCAAGTTCAGGCTTATTGGGGTTTATTTCAACCTCAAGCAGTTCGGTTTGATTATCGGGGTAGTTATCAATAACAACCTCAACAGGGCGAAGCACTGCCATAGCACGATCAGCAGATTGGTTAAGTTCATCTCTTACGCATGCCTCAAGCAAAGCATAGTCAATAACGCTG
>JAZRMJ010000094.1:0-5990 GCA_045647445.1 Acutalibacteraceae bacterium
GTGAGCCAAGGAGTTGAAAGGCAGAGTTGTCTTCCTAAGACCGCTTGGCCTCCGACTTGCAAGCATATATGGGAGCAGGGCCTGAATGAGATTCGATACACTTCCATTTGCAGTGTAATCGGCACCCACGCAGGCCCCGGCGCAATTGCAGTTGCTTTTTTTAAAAAGTAAGTTCTAATTAATCTTCAATAGCAGCTTTGCGAGAGAAGATAGCATGAATTATTTTAGAATCAAATTTAGCGATCCTTTCATAAGTGTAAAGCCCGTTTTGTTCTTGCTCAACATCGGTCAGCTGGGTGTAGCACAGGCCAAACATGCACTCGTTATCAAGCAGAGCGTCGGTCAGACCCTTTAAGCGCTCAAGAAACTCCTCCTCTGATTTAGGTGCATTACCATAACCCCAGCTTGACTGATCGTTTGACCATTTAATACCACCGTATTCGCTCACAAAGAAGGGCTTTTTGCCATCATAAGGCTGACGGTTGGTGAATGCGTGATGAAATTTAAAATCATTGTCTTTGCCGAGCGGTTCATAATGCTCGGCAAAAATTTTGGGATTTTGCTCATAATCATGCAAATCGAATATATCGGTAACAACGTGAAAGTTACCACTTGAGTCAATGCATGGGCGAGTGGGGTCGGCAGCTTTAGTTGCCTTATAAACAAGGGCAAGCATATCGTCAAACTGCTTTCTGCCACACAAATCCCAGGTTTCGTTGAAGGGACACCAGCCAATAAGCGCAGGGTGATTAAAGTCGCGCTCAACCGCTTCTAACCATTCAGGCAGAATGCCATAGATACCATCGGCGTAGCTGTGGTCAAGCCCCCAGTTGGGATACTCGCCCCAAACGATGTAACCAAGACGGTCGCAGTGATAGAGAAAGCGTTCCTCGAATACCTTTTCATGCAAACGAGCTCCGTTAAAACCCATCGCAAGTGAACGCTCAATATCGGCTATCAGCTCATTATCGCTTGGAGACGTGTAGATGCCGTCAGGATAAAAACCCTGATCGAGTATCAGTCGCTGAAATATCGATTTGCCGTTAATCAAAAACTTGAATCCATCAATTTGTATCGATCTTAAACCAAAATAGCTCTTGACGGTATCGTCGCCATAGGTAAGCACTAGGTCATAAAGGTTGCCCTCACCAACCTGCCATAAATGCTTTTCAGATAGCTCAAGGTTTAAAACTATATCACTACCGTTTGAAGCAACCTCACTGCTGCCAACCAATCGATTATCAAAATAGGCTTCAGCCTTAAACACACCCTTGCCCGATAGCTTAGCATGAATGCTGACCGAGCTAGTCTCTGGGCAGGGATAATATTTTGCTTTGATTATATTGGTGTTAGGCACAAACTCGAGCCAAACGGTTTGCCAAATACCGGTTGTGCGAGTGTATTCACAATCGTGAGAGTGATATAGCATAGACTGCTTACCAGTCGGAATCAAACGGTCGCGTGTGTCATCGGTAGCCCAAAGGGTTACGGTGTTGTTGCCCTCTGCAACAAATTCAGTTATATCAAAAGCAAATGAAACGTAGCCACCCTTATGCTCACCACATTTTTTGCCGTTGATATAAACTACTGCTTTGTAGTCAACAGCACCAAAATGGATGATAACACGGCCTTTTAACTGTTCTGCTGTTAACTCAAAATCTCTTTTGTACCAAACGGCATTCAAAAAGTCAACGTAGTTTATACCCGATAGCTTGCTTTCGGGGCAGAATGGAACGTTGATTTTCATCGAATAGGTTTTATCAGCTTTAAACAGCTCTCTTTGCTCACCACTATTGCCGTGGTCAAATTCAAACTGCCACTCGCCGTTAAGGTTAACCCAGTTTTCTCTCATAAATTGTGGTTTTGGATGTTCGGTTCTAAAAATCATTTTGAATCCCTCCTTGTGCCTATTCTAACAGCAACTATATGAGTTTGTACAGAACATATTCTATCAATTTAGTTGACATATCCTACTGTTTTGATATAATGATTTTGGGTGATAAATATGTTAGACCTATTGAGTGTGCGCCATATGTTTCCTGAAAATGCAGGCTTTTTTATTGATAGAGTTAATGGGCACGGTAGTTATACGTTTTTGCATTTTCATAACAGCGTTGAGATTGCAATGAATGGCGAGGTCATAACTACCTCACCACATGCCATCATATTATATAGACCCAAAACACCACAATATTTTAAAAGCAATAGCCGTCTGCTTCATGATTGGTTTCACTTTGAGGGTGATTTGAGTGGCATACCTCTTAATAATTTTGAACTTGATAAAATCTATTATCCGAGCAATCATGAGTTTATAACCAAAATTGTAGCAGAGCTCGAAACTGAGTTTTTTGACAAAAGCAACACCTCAGAATTTTTGATTGATTTAAAGCTACAAGAGTTTTTTATAAAGCTAGATCGTAGCATTGCTAAGTCTGATAAAATCTCTGTCGACAAAGAAACCAAACAAAAATTCAGATATTTAAGAGGCGAAATGTTTTCGTCTTTAGATAAGCATTGGTCGGTTGCTGATATGGCAAAGAAGGTTGATCTGAGCGAATCGAGATTTTATTCGCTTTATAAAAGAATATATGGTACTGCACCTACTGCAGACCTGATAAACGCTCGAATCGACTCTGCAAAAAATAAACTGTTAATACAAGATTTGCGTATTTCTGATATTGCTGAATCGTTGGGCTACGAAAACACCACCCATTTTATAAGGCAGTTTAAAGCAATGGTTGGCATGACCCCGACTGCATACAGAAACGAGCATATAAACTAAAAAATCATCCCGATTAACCTCGGGATGATTTTATATATTGGGTAGGGGATACTCCAAAATGCTCTTTAAAGTTACGGTTAAAGCTTCTTAGTGATGTGAATCCACTTTCGTATGCGCAGTTTAGTATCGTTTCGTCGGTGTTGTTTAGCAGGTAACATGCATTGTTTAGTCTATAAATATTCAGATACTGATTATATGAAATGCCAACACTCTTTTTAAAGTAGCGAGACAGATAAGCGTAGTCATAACCAATCTCTTTTGATAAATCGGCTAAGGTGCAATCACCACTGAAATTTTGATCAAGAAAAACAAATATTTGTTGCAACAAGTTTTTGTTGTTGGTTTCGCTATCGCTATACTCAGCGACCTCGTTAAAGCAGTTGCATAACAGATAAAGCAAACCCTTTTTAGCAATAGTTTTGGTGTTGTCGCCAAAATCATCCAGCTTGTTTATCAAATATTCTTCGGGGCGAAATAAATTGCTTATAGGCTTAAATCGTGATGCCTTAGACCAATACGCCGCAACTAATTTTGGCGAAAAGATGCATAGCATATGTTCACTGCACTCTGATGAAAGGGAATGTATCTGGTTAGGAAATATTAGAATGCCGTCGCCTTTGTTGAGGGTGTAGGTCACTCCATCTACCATTGCGCTCATTTGACCCGACATTACGGTTATAAACTCAAAGCATGGGTGCATGTGAGGCGCAAAATTAAAATTAGTTCCATATTCCTTTTTGAAATAATCAGAAGTTCCAATGTGAATCGATTGGTAGAACATGATTAAATCACCTCAAAAGACAAATATTGTCTATATATTATAACTTTTTATGCATGAAAAGTCAATGTTTGCGTTTTATAATAATCAAAAAAGGGGTGTTGATATGAAGTATTATATCGGTGCAGATTTAGGTACTTCTGCTCTTAAGCTGCTTCTTGTTAACGAAAAGGGCGAGATTGCCAATACCGTAACCGAAAGCTACGATGTTATGTATCCTCAATCAGGCTGGAGTGAGCAAGCTCCTGAGGATTGGTGGAGCGCCATTGTAGTTGGCATTAAAAAGTTGATAAAAGATATTGACGGCTCAAATGTTGCCGCAATCGGTGTAGCAGGTCAAATGCACGGCCTTGTTATTCTTGATGGTGATGACCGTGTTATCCGTCCTGCAATTTTGTGGAACGATGGTCGAACCTCAGCCCAGACCGACTACCTTAACAATGTTATCGGCAAGCAAAAGCTCGCTCAGTTAACAGGCAACATCGCTTTTGCAGGCTTTACAGCGCCTAAGATAATGTGGGTTGCCCAAAACGAACCTGATAATTTTAATGTAATAGAAAAGATAATGCTGCCTAAGGATTATATTAACTATTGCCTTACAGGTGTGCATTGTTGCGACTATTCTGATGCAGCAGGTATGCTGCTGCTCGATGTTAAAAATAAATGCTGGTCAAAAGATATGCTCGATATTTGTGGTATCTCGGTCGATAAAATGCCAAAGCTTTTTGAAAGCTACCAAAAAATCAGCACACTTAAAGCCGATGTCGCTCAGCAACTAGGTCTGTCTGAAAAGGTTATCGTTGTCGCAGGTGCAGGTGATAATGCTGCAGCTGCAATCGGCACTGCTACTGTATCAGACGGCAGATGCAATATATCGCTCGGCACTTCGGGTACCGTTTTTGTGTCGTCAAAAGAGTATTGTGAGCTGTCTAACAACGCAATTCACTCCTTCTGCCATTCCGATGGAGGCTATCACGTAATGGCTTGCATATTGTCGGCAGCATCCTGCAACAAGTGGTTTTGCGATGGCATATTAAACACAACCGATTATAAAACCGAGGAGTCGGCAATAACCCCCGAAATGCTCGGCAATAACGATGTTTACTTTTTGCCCTATCTAATGGGTGAGAGAAGCCCCATTAACGATACCGATGCAAGTGGCGTGTTTATTGGCATGAGAGCTAACACTGCCCGTGCTCAAATGCTTCAGGCTGTGCTTGAGGGTGTAGCCTTCGCTATCAGAGATAATATGGAGATTATCGGCTCACTTGGTATCGACGTTAAGAGAAGCACCCTTTGTGGTGGTGGCGCCAAGTCAAAGCTGTGGCAAAACATTATGGCCAATGTGCTAAATATCGATATCGACCTTCCTCAAACCGAAGAAGGCCCCGGTATTGGTGGAGCAGTGCTCGCAATGGTTGGTGACGGTCTGTTTAACGACGTTAACGAGGCAGCTAAAGCCTTTATGAGCGTCAAGGCTACCGTAACTCCCGACCCCGATACCGTTGCAAGATACAATGACAGATATAATAAATTTAAGCAAATCTATCCTACTATTAAACAATTATATAAAGATATAAAGTGAGGTAAAAAGCAATGAAAGAGATTTTTGCAAACATCCCCGTCATTAAGTATGAGGGCAAAAACAGCACCAACCCCTTCGCATTCAAGTTCTACGATCCCGACCGTGTTATCCTCGGCAAGACCATGAAGGAGCATCTGCCTTTTGCAATGGCTTGGTGGCATAACCTTTGTGCAGGTGGTACCGATATGTTCGGTCGCGACACTGCCGATAAGTCCTTTGGTGCCGAAAAGGGAACTATGGAGCATGCAAAGGCAAAGGTCGATGCAGGCTTTGAGTTTATGCAGAAGCTTGGTATCGAATATTTCTGCTTCCACGATGTTGACCTTATCCCTGAGGCAGATGATATCAACGAGACTAATAAGAGACTTGATGAAATCACCGATTATATTCTCGTAAAGATGAATGAGACTGGCATCAAGTGCCTGTGGGGTACTGCCAATATGTTCTCTAACCCTCGCTTTATGAATGGCGCAGGTAGTACCAACTCAGCCGATGTTTTCTGCTTTGCAGCAGCACAGGTTAAGAAGGCTCTTGACCTTACCGTTAAGCTCGGTGGTAAGGGCTACGTGTTTTGGGGTGGTCGTGAAGGCTACGAGACCCTTCTTAACACCGATGTTAAGTTTGAGCAGGATAATATCGCACGCCTCATGAAGATGGCTGTTGAATATGGCCGTTCAATCGGCTTTAAGGGTGATTTCTATATTGAGCCCAAGCCCAAGGAGCCTATGAAGCATCAGTATGACTTTGATGCTGCTACTGCAATTGGCTTCCTTAAACAGTACGGTCTTGATAAAGATTTCAAGATGAACATCGAAGCTAACCACGCAACTCTTGCAGGTCACACC
>JAZRMJ010000095.1:0-1245 GCA_045647445.1 Acutalibacteraceae bacterium
GCCGTAATCGTCCTTTTCAAAATCACCTGGGCCACTAAGCTTGCGTTTATAGAGGACTCTGTTTGCAACAACAAATATCTCGTCGGTCTTGTAGTTAAAGGCAATATCCATGGGGTTTTTACCAACAGAGCCGACCTTAGTCCAGCTCTTGCCGGTATCGTTTGACTTAACAAGGTAGTTATCCTTAAAGCCAAAGAGGGTGCCACTCTTATAATCGAGGGTGAAAACGCCGTCGCAGTCGGCCATTTTATTCCAGGTCTTGCCCTTATCGTGTGAACGCCATTCGCCCATAAAGACGATGTTATCATCACCCTTAACGCCCATGCCAACAGCGTGACCCGAAATAATTTTATCTTTAAATATGGTTTTCTTTTTACCACCGTCATAGGTCACGGCAATATAATGCTTGTCGCTGCCTTTTCCGTAGCTGTTCATGCCGTCTTTAAGACCACAAACAACGGTTTTTTCATCTATAACGTAGCCACCGTATGACAAGCCACCCCAATCGGCGTACCACTGAATATAGTTCCAGGTCTTACCACCATCGATGGTGTAGCCGCCATTATAATCCTGCGAGCCGTTATAAAGCCAATCGGGATGATTAACGTTCCAGTTAATCATGCCACCGGTCATCATACCGGTGTACCCGTTATTTGACCATTTAAAGGTTTTGCCACCATCGGTTGAGCGCATAATGTAGTCGCCACCTGTGGTAAGCACAACATTTTTATCGGTGGGGTGCCAGGTGAAGGGGTTCTGCCTTGAAGAGTAGGGAATCCAGCTACCCTCAGGCCAACGATAGGGCTTGCCCAGCCACTTATCGACCATATGCCAGGTCTTGCCACCATCGTGTGAGTAATATGATTGGCTCAAATCACCGTATGAGCCCTCAGCTTCGCAATGGTTATCCTGAAGCATCATGCGATTAGGGTCAGCAGGTGAGACGCTTATATAGTTGGGGTTGGTGGTGGGGTAACCCTTTTGATTAATCTTTTTAAAGCTGTCACCACAATTGGTTGAAAGATAGAGGCCGTCTTTTTTAAGAATATAAATGTTATCGGGCTTAGTGCGAATAACATCCATACCCAAAATGTTGTCAGACTGAAGCTTTTCAAAGCTCTTACCACCATCTTTGCTACGGAAAAGGCCACGAGAGTTGGCGCAATAGAGGTAACCCTTTTTGGGGTGAACGGCGATAATGCTGTGAGCCTGGTCTTTTGTGCCCGACAGCTCCTTCCAGGTCTT
>JAZRMJ010000096.1:0-6294 GCA_045647445.1 Acutalibacteraceae bacterium
AGCAGTTAGATTAATGACTCATCTGCCCGGTGTTTCATATGAAGAATACCTTGAAGGTATTAAGAAAAATGCCATCGCAAAGGCTGTTAAAATTGCAGATATCCACCACAATCAAGATGCAACAAGGCTTGACCTCGGTGATGAGCGAGCCGAGCGTTTAAAGCAAAAATATGCTCACGCATTAGAGCTTTTGCTCGCAGATTAAACCTCAAATGACCACGCGTTTTTTACGTGGTCATTTTTAATATTGCCAAGTGATATAGCCTTGTGATACAATAACTAAAAAGCTCAAAGGGGCGATAACAATGCCAATTCAGTTTAATGCAGATAGCAAAATCTTTAAGCTTGACACCTCAAACTCCAGCTACGTTATCAAAATCTATGATGAGGGATATCTGCTCTGCCTCTATTACGGCAAGAGCATACCTGACACTAACCTTTCTTGCTTTCAAACAAGGTTTAGAAGCGCATCCTTCTCGCTTGCAAACCCTCAAATAGGCGAAACTGCCTTCACCCCCGATACTGCCCCAATAGAATATGGCTGTAACGGAGCCGGTGATTTTAGAATATCTGCCCTTTCGGTCAAAAACTCAAACGGTGACTCGGTGACCGATATTCGCTACAAATCCCACAAAATCTATGGTGGCAAACCACAAATTCCTTCTATGCCGTCGAGCTACGCAAATTGCGATAGCGAGGCGCAAACCCTCGAAATCGAAACGGTCGATGCCGTTACCGGCCTTTGCGTGACCCTTGTTTATACCGTTTTTGAGAAGCACCCCGTTATGACCAAATCGGTTAAGATAGAGAATTGCTCCGACTCAGCCATGATAATCGAGAGAGTCTATAGCAGCTGCAACGACTTTCCGACTATGGATTATAAGCTAATCTCCCTTTGGGGCAGCCACAACAACGAGCGCAACATCGAATCGAGAGCCCTCGCTCACGGCGTTCAAGGTGTCGAGAGCAAACGAGGTGTATCGAGCCACAACCAAAACCCCTTCGTTGCCCTCGCAAAAGCCGACTCGACCGAAGAGATGGGTGATGTTTATGGCTTTAACCTCGTCTATTCGGGCAATTTCTCAGCCCTTGCCGAGTGCGACCACAACTGCAGCACACGCCTTATTATGGGCATCAACCCCACCGACTTTGAGTGGTCTTTAGCTTCGGGAGAAACCTTTTATGCTCCTGAGGTGGTCTGCGTCTATTCAGATAGTGGCCTTGGCGACATGAGCAGAGCCTTTCACAAGTTTTATAATAACAACCTTATCAGGGGTCGCTATAAAACCGAAAAACGCCCCTTGCTCATCAATAGCTGGGAGGCAGCCTACTTTGATTTTGATACCGACAAGCTGGTCGACTTTGCAAAGCATGCAAAGGAACTAGGCATTGAAATGCTGGTTATGGATGACGGCTGGTTTGGCAAACGCAATAACGACTGGACTTCTCTTGGCGACTGGTTTGTTAATGAAGAGAAGCTTCAAGGTGGTCTTGCCCCCCTCATTGAGAGGGTTAATTCCCTCGGCATGAAGTTTGGCATCTGGTATGAGCCCGAGATGATTTCGCCTGATTCAGAGCTTTTCAGAACCCACCCCGATTGGTGCGTTCATGTTAAAGGCCGTGAGCCTATGATTGGTCGCCATCAATACGTTTTAGACGTATCTAGATCCGATGTTAGAGACGCCATCTGGGAGCAGATGTATGAGGTTTTGTCAAAGCACAAAATCGACTATCTCAAGTGGGATTTTAATCGCAACGTAGCCGATGCAGGCTCAGCCGTTTTGCCCCCTGAAAGGCAAAAGGAGTTTTTTCATCGCTTCATACTCGGCACCTACGATTTGATGAATAGGCTTGTTACAGCCTTCCCCGATATGCTGTTTGAAAACTGCTCGGGTGGTGGTGGCCGTTATGACCCTGCAATGCTTTGCTACTCGCCCCAGATTTGGACGAGCGACAACACCGATGCAATTTCAAGGCTCGACATTCAGTTTGGCACATCCCTGTGTTATCCGACCTCGGCAATCTCATCCCACGTTTCAGCAAGCTCAAGGTCGAGCTATAAATTTAAGGGCGATGTTGCTCTTTGGGGCAGCTTTGGTTACGAGATGGATCCGAGAAACCTCAGCGATGAAAACAAAGCCCTCTTTAAAGAGCAGGTTGCCGACTATAATAAGCATTATGATTTAATCCATAGTGGTGATTTGTATAGGCTGATCTATCCTAGCACCACTACTGCTTCGTGGGCAATCGTGTCGGAGGATAAAAAGCAGTTTATCCTCACCGTTGCCAATATTTTCACAAGACCCTACAAGCGAATTCTTGTTAAACTGCAGGGCCTTGACCCTGATAAATATTATAAAAACGAGTCAGACGGTCAGGTCTATTCGGGCGCATTGCTTATGAGCGCAGGTCTTGATTTTTCATACACGCTTTGTAATGACGCTCAAAGCATAATGCTCCACTTTACCGAGGCATAGAGTCGATAGCTTTAACGAAAACGGGATAACAAAGGGCGATATAATTGAATTACCCAAGGAGGTTTAAGCGTGGCAACTACTAAAAGCAAAAAAGAGAGAATAATAATAGTCGTTTTGCTCACCTTAAGCATAGTCGTTTTGGGCGCAACGGTGGCAGGCATACTAATATCATTCGGCTTAACGCTTCCTTGCATCATTAAACTTGTGACGGGGCTTAACTGCCCGGGCTGTGGCAACACAAGAGCAGTTATGTCGCTTATAAAGCTTGATATTAAGAGCGCATTTTATTACAATCTGATGTTTCCGATTGAGTTTTTCTATTTAATCAGGTTTTACTCTCTGAGCTGTAAAAACTATATTACCAATTCAAGGTTTTCATACAACCCACGCTCCTATGTTATCGATATTATAATCATGATTCTTTTAGCAGTGTGGACGATTGTTCGCAACGTTACAACACTTTATTAATGGGGGCAACTAAATGTTTAGAGAATTGACTCGCAAAAAGCAGGAACTGACCCACAACCAATGCATAGATTTGCTCAAAGCCGAAAAAAGAGGAGTGCTCTCTGTGGTGGGCGACAATGGTTACCCCTACGGAATGCCCATGAATCATTGGTATAATGAGGCTGATAAAAAGCTCTACTTTCATTGTGGCAAGGTCGGCCATCGATTAGACAGTCTGCAAAAAGATAACAAGGTCTCATTTTGCGTTTATGATAACGGCTATATTAAAGAGGGTGAGTGGGCGCTTAATATAAAGAGCGTCATCGTCTTTGGTAAAATCGAGGTTATCTCTGCCCCCGAGGTGGTAGCCGATATCACAACAAAGCTGAGCTATAAATTCACAAGCGACTCTGGTTATATTCAAAACGAGGTCGCGCAATACACCCACAAGACTTTGCTCTTAGCCCTAACGATAGAGCATATCTGTGGCAAGCTGGTCAACGAAGCATAATATAACAAAAGACCTCTCGACTTAAAATCGAGAGGTCTTTTATCTTTATTAAAGCCTTGTGCCAAACATATGGGCAAGATAAATCGTCGGTCGGTCTGAACCAGTGGGTAAACTATAAGCTATACCGATTCCACAATCTTTAAAGCTGTTGTTAATCATGTTTGAGTAGTGGCCGGGGCTGTCTTTAAAGAGGTTGAATATTGCCTCTGCGACAGACTTAGTTTGAGTTGCAGAGCCTGTCCAGCTACTGATTTTAGCTGTGTAGCAAATGTTTTCGCCGGCAGTTTTATAGAAATAATCGTTAGTGTCTATGGCAGAGAAGCAGTTTTTGCCGTTGGGTCTTTGGTGATCAAATAGGGTTAAAAGCTCTTCGCCTCTGATTTCGGCAGCCTTGTCTAAATCGGCATCAAGCTTTAATGCGTTTGCACCCTTTAGGGCTCTCTCCTGATTGACCAGCCTCAAAAATTCATCTTCAATCTGCTTTATCTGAGCAGAGGTGATTTTTGAGCCTTCAGCAGGTAGCTTTGCAATTGATTTATTCTCGGTTTTGTTGCATACGCTGCATTTGCGCTGAGAGTTGCCCTCTACCGATTGAGTAGGCTTTTTAGTGGTAACCCACTCACCCCAGCTATGCTGACCTGTTGCCTTGATCGACTCAGTGTAGCTGTCACCGCAAGAGCAGGTGAAGGTCTTAACGCCATCCTTACCGCAGGTTGCCTTGGCAGTAACCTTAGAGGTGTAGCTGTGCTTATGGAGGGTGGTAGCAGGCTTGTCGGAAGCTGCTGAAGAGGTAGGTTTATTTGACTGGGGCTTATTCGACTCAGGTTTTGTTGACTCGGTCGACTCAGAGGGCGTTTCGCTCTCGTTTGATTCGGAGGATGTGGTCGGCTCACTCTCAGCATTGCTTTGGGGAGTGGATGACTGCTCGTCGGTTATAGCCGATGAGCCGGATGTGGTAGCGCTGCTTGTGATAGCGCTGGAGTTGTTGTTTGCTGATGAAGTCTCTTTGCCACATGCGACAAGGGATATCAAGAGCGCCGTTGCAGTGAGTAAAGCGAGGGTCTTTTTCATAGTGGTCTCCTTAAATAGTGATAGCATCTATTATACACAATTGATATATTATTGCAAGATGAATTCACAACTTTATGCAACCTGCAATAAATTGAGGAATATGATTGTGTAATTTTAATCTAGTTTTTTCTGTTTTGCATCAAACGGTATTTGCCGGGTGATAGGCCGTATTTGCTTTTAAAAATTCTGCAAAAATAGAGGGGGTCAAACACCCCGACCGAGTAGGCAATTTCGCCGATAGGGTAGGAGGTTGTCATAAGCAGCTCACTTGCCTTTTCGAGCCTGAAATCTGATATGTATTTTTTAGGGGATATGCCCGTCTTTTTCTTAAACTCTCTCGAAAAATGGGAGGGGTCGACCGACAGAATTTTTGATATTGATTCAACGCTGATTGAGGTGTTGTAGTTATATTTGATAATCTCGAGAGCGTATTCTATAGAATCGTATATTTGCGAGGTGCTATTTTTGTTAAACAGCTCAGCCATGAAACTGCAAAGCAGTGATTGGCAATGATATTTGCTTGCAAGGGTTGAGCACTCACAAACATCATAAATGTCATAAATAATATTTTTAAGCTTAATGCTGTTGCAGTTTTTAAGTATGGGGCGCTCACGGGTGATTCCAATCTGTTTTAGCTGAGCCTCAAGGTTGTCGCTAAAAACACCCAGCCAGCATATAGACCAGTCGCCACTCGCCTTATAATGTATTCTTTCCCCGGGAAATAACACAAGCAGGTCACCTGATTTAATGGTCGCATTACCCGATGAGAATAGGGTGGCGTTACCCTCCTCGACCACAACGATAATAAAATTAGACCTGATTTCGGGGCCGTATTCGTGGTTAGGGGCCTTTTTTCTGAACCCACATTTATAAAGGCCGATATCATCCTTATAGCAGCCTAGCTGTTTCTCAAACAAGGTCAAATTCTCCACAAAAATCACCTCACCTGAATTTTAGCACGAAATATCAGAAAAGTCCATATTGATATCAAAAAAATCTATTTGAAAAGGGTCGAATTGTAATTACAATGATATTAAAAAAACGAAGGGAGAAACGCTATGAATAGCAAGGTGGTGCTTGTCACAGGAGCAGGCACGGGCATTGGCAAAACCATCGCCGTTGAGTTTGCAAAATGTGGGTGGGATGTAGCTTTTACCTATCTTTCAAGTGTCGAAAATATCCAAAATATTATAGACGAGATTACCTCCTACGGCCAAAAGGTATTAGCCATCAAGGCCGATTTGAGGGATATGGCTCAAATTAAGGGTATATTTGATCAGTTCAAAAAGCATTTTGACAGGCTTGACCTTTTTGTTAACAATGCAGGGGTAACCCTTTTATCCCCCTTCCTTGAAACGAGCGAAGAGAACTTTGATTTAATATGCGATGTTGACCTCAAGGGCGCATATTTTTGCATGCAAAACGCTGCAAAATTCATGGTCGAAAAAAAGATAAAAGGCAGCATCGTCATTATATCCTCTAACAATGCCTTTACCCATTTTGGCAACGTTTCGGTCTATGGCTCTATCAAAACTGCCGTTACAAAGCTCGGTGAGCATATTGCAATTGAGCTCGCCCAGTATGGCATAAGGGTCAACACCATTGCCCCCGGCTGGACTGATACTAAAGCTGAGCGCATGGGCAACCCCGAGGATACCTATTATAAAATCCCTCTCAAAAAGTGGGTCGACCCCGTCGAAATCGCTCAAACTGCGCTCTACCTCTCATCCGGCGCAGCTGCATCAATAACGGGCGCAACCATCGTTATGGATAACGGTGCAAGGCTTG
>JAZRMJ010000097.1:0-1570 GCA_045647445.1 Acutalibacteraceae bacterium
CGATAACGAAGAGGGCGACCATACCATCGTTGATACTGGTGTTTTAGGCTCAGATGACAATATCACCGAGCTTAAAAATGGTGCAGCACCCCTTTACACCGGTCTTGACCAGTTTGAAAAGATTGCATCAAGCGACACCAAAGAGCTTTATATGCTCGAGCTTAAAAATCAGGCCGTTATCTTTGGCTTTAAAGATATAAAGAGCGGCTCAGTTCTTTATTCTACACCCGCAAACACCACCGCAGTTGAGGATGAAGTGCTCAAAGACAGACTGCTTTCAACCGCTGTGTTCAACTATCAGGATAAAAAGACGGTTGACCAGAACTGCACTACTGCCTCCGCAATAGCAGCCGGCAAGTACAAGATCGAAAAGCTTAGCGGCAAGGGTGTCAGAATAACCTACACCTACCCCGACGTCGAAAATGGTCAGGGCTTCGTTATCCCGATGACCTACACCCTTAAGGATAATCATTTTGACGTGTCGGTCGAATTTAACTCCATTAAAATCGACAAAAAGTGTGAGAGTGAGTTGCTGACCGCTGCAGTTATGCCCTACTTCGGCTGCGCCTTCTATGACACAGAGGATACCGGCTATATGCTGCTGCCCAACGGTAGCGGAGCGCTGATGAAGAACAACTACCTCGCTCTTGACGGCGGTGTTAAGGAGTACAGCGCCTACATCTACGGTCGTGACAGCGCACTGGCAACCACCTACAAGATGGGCTCGACCGAGTCCACCGTGTTGCCCGTGTTTGGCACCAAGATGAACGACCAGGCATGGCTGGGTGTTGTCAGCGCCGGTGAAGCTGTTGGTATAATCAAGGCAAAGAGTGCAAGAGATAATTCTCCCTACACCACCTGCTATGCCGAGTTTATCTACAACAAAACCGACGCATTCTCAACCAAGAACAACTACAACATCGTTAACTACCAGCAGGTAACCTACGAGTCTACCGATATCGAAGCTGTTACTGTCAGCTTCTATGGTTTGGATGGTGAAAAGGCCGATTATATCGGTATGGCAGAGACCTACCGTGAATATCTGATTGAGCAGGGCGTAGGCTCTGATGTGTCAGAAGATCTGCCCTTCTATGTCGAAACCATCGGCGCATTCAAAAAGACCGAATCGGTTATGGGCTTTGTAACCGCCGTTACCAAGACCGCCACCACCTTTGAGCAGGCTGAGACAATGGTCAAGTCCTTGCAGGATAAGGGCATTGATAACATCAATCTGCGCTATAAGGGTTGGCTCAAGGGCGGTATTGAAGGCTCGGTTGTTACCAACTCGAAGCATGAGTCAAAGCTTGGCTCGGCTAAAGAATTGGTTGAGATTAACAACCTGCTCAAAGAGCAGGGGGGTCAGGTTTACCTTGAGCTTGAGATAATCAACATCTACAAGTCAAAGGGCTTCAACAACCCTAACAACTTTGCTGTTCGCAACCTGCTTAACAACCACGCAGTTCAGTACACCTTCTATCGTAGCACAGGTGACAAAGGCCAATACACCCACTACCTGTGCAGACCCCAGTTGTTCAGCAAACAGATTAAGGATTTCTTCAAGGGCTTCGGC
>JAZRMJ010000098.1:0-13551 GCA_045647445.1 Acutalibacteraceae bacterium
TTCCTTTTTAATACGGTACAGGAAATCCGAAAGCATAAGCGCAGACCTACTGCTACGGGTAAAATAAGCATCTTTGCCGGAAAGGTTTTCTGTGCGGATTGCGGAGCAAAACTCCACTATTGCACCGCTAACAGATTTAAAAATAATCAAGACTTCTTTGTGTGTTCTAATTATCGTAGTAACACAGGTACTTGCACAGGACACTATATTCGAGCCGTAACACTTAAGCGAATTGTGTTTCAGCACACAAAAAATGTGCTGTCATATATCCAACAATTTGAATCGACTTTCGTAAGGAAAGAGCGAGAAAAGGCGGATAAACAGCACAGAATGTCAGTAGATAAAGCGAAGGTGGATATTCTAACTTTAAAACGGCGTGACGAGGATTTAGATACCCTCTTTAAGCGTATTTACGAGGATATGGTATCGGGTAGACTTTCGGCAGAACGCTTTGACAAGTTATCTACGGAATACGAGGAAGAACAAAGACAAGTCAAACAGATTATTATAGAACTGCAAAATCTTATCGACAATGGTGAGCAGATTGAGTTTGATTTACAGGAATTTCTCAGAAACGTCCGCAAATACACCGATCCTAAAGAACTGACCGCAGAATTACTGAATGACTTGGTTGACAAAATTATTATACACGCTCCCGACAAAAGTAGCGGAAAGCGCAGACAAAAGATTGAAATTTACTACAAGGCTGCCGGAATCATCAATATTTATTCAGATGATTGTATTGTTGAAGATGGTAGAAAAGAGCGTTGGCAAAAGAGCAAAACCGCCTAACAACGCAGAATGGCGGTACAGCTTATGTCTGTACCGCCACACTACATAAATACTTCGTTATCGCACCTCGGCTAATCGGTGGCTTTTTTTAGTTTATACCGACTCATTTTCGTTCTTCTCGAGCAAAACGTTGGTCAGCACGTACCTATAAATGCCGGTGAACTGCGATTGCGCCATCTTAATATCCTCTTCGGTCAGCTTGCCCTCTCGAAGAAGTCGGCGCAGGTTTTTTGCTTTTTTCTCGAGCCTTGAAAACTCACGGTTGATGCTCCCGAGCGCCTTTGAGGCGGTGGGGTCTGAATAGTAGCCCATAATTTCTACCTCCTATAATATCATTTACAGGGAGGCAACAAAAAAGCCTATCCTGTATTGGGCAGAATTTCTCTAAGGAGAAACTCAATCCAATACAAAATAAGCTGTCGATTTGTTGGCATTATCATACCATGGTGGCTACCCATTGTCAAGTGGCTTATTTCGAAAAAATAAAAAATATTTTGCCTTTTTTAAGCATTTGTATTATAATAATATCAAATTTTGACATGTTTCGGAGGATTGCTATGAAGCGACTGCTTTCAGGTTTGCTCTGCCTTTCAGTCTGTTTTTTTGCAACCGGTGTGTTTTTTACGGCCAGCGCCGATAATACACCCTCAATCGAAAAAGAAAAGATATATGCAGCGCTTTTCGATGCCGACCTAACAGAGCTTCGCAAGGCGATCGATGAGGGGCTGATCACATCGGTTGAGCTGACCGAGTATTATCTTGACCGAATTGAAACTTACGGCTCTGATTATAACTGCTTTGTTACCATGTGCGACGATGCCCTAGATATCGCTGCCGAGCGAGATAAATTAATGGCAGAGGGCAAGGCAGAGGGCCTGCTTTTTGGCATACCCGTTGTTATTAAAGATAACATTAATCTCAGCGGCTACCACACCACCAACGGATTTAGAAAAAACAGTAGCCAAATAGCAAGCTCCAACGCCTTTGTTACTCAGCGGCTTATTGATGAGGGCGCCGTTATTATCGCAAAAACCAATATGAGCACAGGCGCTCAAGATGCCAGAGCATCCTACAGCGATGCAATAGGCGAAACTAAAAATGCATATAATAATGATATGGCGTCGGGTGGCTCATCGGGTGGCACGGCGACGGCAATATCTCTCAATTTTTCAGCCGTTGGTCTTGGCACCGACACCAACTCATCCCTGCGCATTCCTGCGGCTTTATCGGGTGGGGTATCGATGCGACCCACCTTTGACAAAATAAGCCTTGAGGGCATCAAAAAGCTCAACGGCAATCGTGATACCGTGGGTGCAATCACTCGCTCAGTGCAAGACCAGGCGATTATGCTAGACCTTTTAACAAAAGGGGAGCACAGCTATTTTGATAACCTCGATAAATCGGCCATCGAGGGCTTAAAAATCGGTGTGTTAAAGGAGTTATCCTACGAAGGCACAGGCAATCGCAAGCAATCAAATATCGATAGCGAGGTTGCTGCTGCCTTTGAAAAAGCCATATGCGAGCTTAGAGATTGTGGTGCCGAGGTGGTCGATATCTCAATGCCGAGGCTTATGAGTTTATCAAATGCAACCTTCACTGCTAACGATAAAGCATCTCAAAAGGTGCTTTACGATGAGTTTGAGAAGCTGCTTGTGGCTGAGAATATAAGCGCTGTTATTTATCCGACCTATCTTTCAACTCCCCTCAAAGCGAGGGTTGACCCAAACGGCAACATGCGAAATATCGATTCACAGCTATTTTTAAACAACTGCCGTGTGCTTTCACCCAGCGCAGGTATCCCCGATATCAGTGTGCCGATAGGTGTGCATTCTCTTGGCGCAGGAATAGGCATGGAGATTGCCTCTCTCAAAGATAACGAACAGCTCTTGCTTAACATTGCCTATGCCTATGAGAGCAAATACAATCATCGCACAGTGCCAAACGGAGCGCCGAGTCAATATGCCGAGCATTATGTGGGCAGTATCACCGACCTTTTAAAGCCTTCGTCACCCCCTTCCCAAAAGGATGAAGAGGTCGAGTTTATTCCGATAAAGGCCGAGCCCTTTAAAATTCAGCAGTGGCATATAATCGAGTGGTCGCTAATCACAGTTGCCACCCTATCGACTATAGTAGCAGTCGTTTTAATGGGTGTGGTTTTAACTAAAAAAAGAAAAGAATTTTAAAATTTTAGCCTGCTCAGTTTTGAGTAGGCTTAAAATTTCGGCATAGTTTTTTAAAATCCTCAAAAACTAGTTTTGAGGTGAATTAAAATGCTCTCAAAGAGATATAAAGAGTTTTTAAATTTAGTGTTTTATCAGATTTATCCCCGAAGCTTTAATGATTCAAACGGCGACGGGTTAGGGGATATAGATGGCATAATCAGCAAGCTCGATTATTTATCTGAGCTCGGAGTCAATGCCGTCTGGCTTTGCCCCTGCTTTAAAAGCCCCAATAAAGATAACGGCTACGATGTATCCGACTACTTCGATATAATGGATGAATTTGGCACCCTTGAGGATATAAAAAGGCTCATCGAGGAGCTGCACAATCGCTCTATGAAGCTGATATTGGATTTTGTGCCCAACCATACCTCGAGCGAGCATGAGTGGTTTAAGATGTCGAGGGCTTCAAAATCCAACCCCTACAGCGACTACTATTATTGGTGCGATACGCCACCAAACGATTGGCAGTCGCTCTTTGGCGGCACAGCTTGGCAATATGAACGAGTGAGAGGTCAACACTATCTGCACTCGTATGATATCACCCAGCCCGACCTTAATTGGGATAATCCACATGTTAGAGACGAAATGCGAAAGGTCATCGACTATTGGGCAAAGCTCGGTGTTGATGGCTTTCGGTGCGACGCTCTCGACCAGATATCTAAGGACTTTGAGGGGGATAGAAACTGCTTTGGCCCAAATCTGCACCGATATATCCACTACCTTTTCGGCCGAGATGAGGTGCGCCACCTCTTCACCGTGGGAGAATGCTGGGCGACCGATATCGACGAGGTTATCCGTCACTCAGCTTATGAGAGGGGGGAGCTTAGTACCCTCTTTCAGTTTGACCATTTAGCGCTCGGCTGTGATGGCAAGTTTAATAAAAAACCCCATTCTCTCAAAGCCCTCAGAGATATTATCTCAAAATGGCAAGCTTTGAGCCAAAAGCATGATTTAATTCACGCCCTTTTCACCGATAACCACGATAACGGCTATTTTATCTCTCGCATGGGGGATGACGGGGCTCTTCGCTACGAGTCGGCAACCTGCATAGCGGCTATGGTTTTTATGCTACGGGGTGTGATGTTTATCTATCAGGGTCAGGAGTTCGGCACTACTAATTCTTATCACAATTCGATTGATGAGTTTAACGATGTTGAGTCAAAAAATCTTTATAATGAGCTGTGCAAAACCATGACCCAAGCCGAAGCGCTCAAAAAAATCAATTTCGGCAGCAGAGATAACGCTCGGCACCCCATCTGCTGGACGGGTCAGGAGTGTCACGGCTTTTCAAAGGCAAAGCCGTGGATAGCCCACCACAGCCGAGGGGGTCAAATTAACCTTGAGGCTGACCTTAAAAATGAAAAATCTATATTTAGATTTTACCAAAGCCTAATAAGGTTACGCAAAGAGAATGATGCGCTTTTATACGGCGATTTTAAGGTGCTATCAAAAAATGAGGATAACTATTTTATCTTTTCAAGATGCTATGAGAGCGAGAGCTTTTTGATAGTTTGCAATTTTGAAAGCGAGCACCATATATCTCTGAATTTTGAGGGCAGTGTGGTGCTCTCAAACTATAACCGAGAGGATGCTTGGGGGCTGTATCGACCGTATGAGACGGCAGTTATTAAACTTTAGGTTGCGCTTGGCTTAGCTTTGGTGTATATTATAGTCATAATTCGTTTGGAGGTTTAGCTATGTTTAATGCCGCAGAGGTTAAAAACCAATGTGTCGAATGGATAAGAGATTTTTTTGCAAATAACGGCCCCGATTGCAACGCTGTCGTTGGCATATCAGGTGGCAAGGATAGCTCGGTTGTAGCCGCTCTGTGCGTCGAAGCCTTGGGCAAGGATAGGGTTATCGGTGTGCTTATGCCTCAGGGTGAGCAGCACGATATTGATATGGCCTATCTGCTCGTTAACCATTTGGGCATAAAGCATTATGTTGTTAATGTTAAGGATGCTGTTGATGCCGTAATTAACAATATGCCCGAGGGTCTTGAGGTAACGGCTCAAACGGTGCAAAACATCCCCCCGAGGGTCAGAATGACCACCCTCTATGCCATCTCTCAAAGCTGCAACGGCCGAGTTGCCAACACCTGCAACCTATCTGAGGATTGGGTGGGCTACTCCACTCGCTATGGCGACTCTGTGGGTGATTTTTCGCCCATGTCTCACCTGACTGTTACCGAGGTTAAACAAATCGGTCACGCTCTTGGTCTGCCCTCAGTTTTGGTCGAAAAGACTCCTATTGACGGTCTTTGCGGCAAAACCGATGAGGATAACCTTGGCTTTACCTATGCAGAGCTGGATGTTTATATTCGCACAGGCGAGATTGCAGATGAGAGCAAAAAAGCCATTATTGACCGTAAGCACAAAATGAATCTCTTTAAGCTTGAGCTTATGCCCTCATTTAAACCGAATTTTTAAAATAAAATCCTCTTTTTAGGGGATTTTTTTGCTTTTTAAATGGGGTTATAACTCACCCAAAATGCCCGTATTATGGTTAATGCGGTAATTGGTGGATAGCCGTGTTTTTTCGTTGACACAAGATATTGTTATAATGTATAATAGTATATTGAAAACGACTATAGTTTTTGACTTATATATAACTTTCCGAAAGGCAGGATAAAAATGTTTTTTCATCTTAAAGGAGCCCATGTTCCCCACCGAAAGAACACCCAAGGCAAATCGGCTATCGCAATGACCTTGCCCGAGAGCGTAACCATCCCCATGGTTATGCATATCGGTGCCCCTGCAACCCCCGTTGTTAAGGCAGGTGACCATGTTGATGTCGGCACCCTCATCGGTGAGCAAAACGGGGTAGTATCATCACCCGTTTATTCCAGTGTATCAGGTACCGTTAGCGCTGTTAGTGACATTTTAATGTCAAACGGCAATATGGTGCCTGCAGTTACCATTGCTACCGATGGTCAGCAGACGGTCAGCGAGACTGTAACTCCCCCCACCGTTAATAGCCATGATGAGCTTATCGAGGCTATAAAGCTCAGTGGTATAGTCGGCCTCGGTGGAGCAGGCTTCCCCACCTACGTTAAGTTTGGTGCAGGCAAAAAGCTTGAAATTCAAGAGCTTATCATTAACGGAGCCGAGTGCGAGCCATATATCACGAGCGATTCGGTCACCATGGTCGATAACGCAGAGAATATTGCCTATGCTATCGATACACTTTGCACCTATCTCGATATCGGCAAGGTGATTATCGGCATCGAAAAAAACAAGCCTCAGGCAATAAAGAGCATGCAGGCTGTTGCATCATCAAGAGAAAAGGTGTCGGTCAAGGCTCTGCCCTCTCTCTACCCCCAAGGTGGCGAGAAGGTGCTCGTTTATCACACTACAGGCAAGGTTATAAAAGAGGGCAAGCTGCCTATCGACGTTGGCTGTGTCGTTTGCAACAGCACCACCATGGCTACCATCGGCAGTTATTTAAAAACGGGTATGCCCCTTGTTGAAAAGTGCGTTACCGTTGACGGAGCGGCTGTTAAGGAGCCTAAAAACGTTATCGCACCCATCGGCGCTTCACTTAAAGACGTTTTTGAGTTTTGCGGTGGCTTTAAGAGCGAGCCCTCAAAGGTTCTCTATGGTGGCCCCATGATGGGCATTGCTGTGCCCGACCTTAGCGCCCCCATTCTCAAAAACACCAACGCCATTTTGGCGTTTGATTCAAAGCAGGTTAAGACTCACGATTCAACTGCCTGCATCAGATGTGCAGCATGCGCCAATCAATGCCCCTTCGGTATCAACCCTGCCGAGGCTGCAAAGGCATTAAAGCAAAACGATATTGACGCCCTTTCAAAATCGGGTATCTCAAATTGTATGGAGTGTGGCTGCTGCGCCTTTGTTTGCCCTGCGCATCGCCCTCTTACTCAAACTAACAAGCTTGCAAAGGCTGCTTTGCGCGCGCAAAAGGCAAAGGAGGCAAAATAATGGAACAAAAATTGCACCTATCGGCATCACCCCATATACATAGTGGCGTTTCAACTGCTCGCATTATGCTCGACGTTATAATTGCCCTTCTGCCCGCTACCATCGCAGGCTGTGTCATATTTGGCATAAAGGCGCTCTTTGTTGTAGCAATCAGCATTCTCTCAAGCGTTGCGAGTGAGCTTCTGTTTAACCTTATTCTCAAAAAAAAGCAGACGGTCAGCGACCTTAGTGCAGTTGTAACAGGTTTATTGCTTGCTCTCAACCTGCCTGCCAACATTCCGCTGTGGCAGGTAGTGATTGGAGCAGTATTCTCAATCGTTGTTGTTAAATGCATCTTCGGTGGAATCGGTTGCAACTTTGTTAACCCTGCTATTACCGGTCGTGTCTTTATGCTTATCGCCTTCGGCTCAATGGCTAAGGGAGCATTCCCCACCTCGGTCGATACAGTATCGGGAGCAACCCCTCTTGTTGAGCTTGCAAACGGCAACTCACCCAATTTGTTGGATTTGTTTCTCGGCACCGTCGGTGGTGCAATCGGTGAGACCAGCGCTCTCGCTCTTTTAATCGGTGGTATCTATCTTATCATTCGCCGTGTTATTTCGTGGCACATTCCCGTAGCCTTCATTGGCTCAGCCTTTTTGCTGACCATGTGCTTTAACGGCTTTGATGCCATCAACTCCCTCTCATGGATTATGGCCGGTGGTCTTTTTATCGGCGCTATCTTTATGGCGACCGACTACGTTACTTCACCTGCTACCTCATGGGGCAAGCTGCTGTTTGGTCTTGGCTGTGGAGTTGTTACCGTGCTCATTCGTTTCTATGGCGTATACCCCGAGGGCGTTTCGTTTGCAATATTGCTGATGAACATTCTCAACCCCTATGTTGAGAAGTTGACCCCCAGAAAACTGTTTGGAGGTAAGCAATAATGAAAAGCCATATTAAAAGTGTTGTTTCATTAACAGCCATCTGCGCTGTTATAGCCCTTTTACTTGCCGTGACTAACTTTATCACAGCACCTATAATCGAGAAGCAGCAAAACGCAGCAGCCTTTGAGGCTCTCAACGAGGTGCTCCCCGGTGGCGAAGGTTTTGAGCCCTTTGATATCTCAAAAATGGAAATGCCCGTATCTATAAACGAGGTTTATAAAGAAAAAGGTGGTGGCTACGTCTTTAAAATCACCACCACAGGCTATGGCTCAGGCTTTGTTATTATGTGTGGCATCAATGCCGAGGGCAAGGTTGTGGGTGCAAAATGCATCGCAAGCACCGAAACCTTAGGCAAAGAAAAAACCTATGGCACACAGCTTATTGATAAAACAATCGAAACCATCGATTCGGTCGACACCATCGCCGGTGCAACCAAAACCACCCTCGCTTATCGTGAGGCTGTTAAGGATGCGCTCAACGGATTCATTGTTATCGGTGGTGGTAAGGTCGATTTGAGGGATGAGGCTCAAATTCTTGCCGATAACCTAAACGAAGCTCTGCCCTCTGCTAAGGGCAAATTCGAGTCGGTCTTTGTTGCCGAGGTTATCGATAGCAGCATAAGCGCCATCTATCGCGCCGAAAACGGTGAGGGCTACGTCTTTGTTTTAGGCGAAGAGTTTATCGCTGCCGATAAGGATGGCAAGGCTATCACCCAAGCACCCGAAGAGGTCATCACTAAGGTCACCGATGCAGCAGCAAAGCTCAACGCATCGACTGTGAGCGATATCGATATTACCAAATTTGAGGCTATGCCCACTCAGGTTACTAAGGCTCAAAAAACTGCAACCGGCAACTACATTTTAGAGGTCAAGGGAGCAGGCTACGGCATCAACGGTGAGTGGCACACCTCAGGCGAATACATCATAATCAAGGTAGCAGTAACCCCCGATGGCAAGATTCTCTCTTGCCTGACCCTCTCACAATCAGAGAGTCAGGGAATAGGCGATGCCTGCGCCGATTCTAAGTTCTACAATCAGTTTGTCGGCAAGACCGAAGCTGATTACAGCGAGATTGACGGCATCAGTGGTGCTACCATCACAACCGACGGCTACGTTAAGGCTATCGGAAGGGCTTATGAAGCAATTAAAATTCTTGAGGGAGGTACCAAATGATGAATAAAAACAGCAAATGGTCAATACTTCTCAAGGGTTTATTGCTTGAAAACCCCGTTTTTGTGCTCATTCTGGGCACCTGCCCAACCCTCGCTACCACCACAAAGGTCGATAGCGCTTTGGGTATGGGTCTTGCAGCAGCAGCAGTTTTAATCTGCTCAAACTTTGTTATTTCTTTGCTTCGCAAGGTTATACCCGACAACGTTAGAATCCCATGCTACATAGTGGTTATCGCAGGCTTTGTTACCATCGTTCAGATGCTCATTCAAGCCTTCGTGCCTGCAGTTTACGATATGCTCGGCATCTATCTGCCGCTGATAACGGTTAACTGCATCATCCTCGGCAGAGCCGAAATGTTTGCAGGCAAAAACTCTGTGGGTCGCTCGGTGCTTGACGGTATCGGCATGGGTATAGGCTTTACCCTTGCGCTGCTTTTAATGGCGACCATCAGAGAGGTTGTCGGTGCTGGCACCTTCGCAGGCATCGAAATCCCCTTCATGATTGACCACAAAATCGAAATATTCACCAAAGCACCCGGTGGCTTTATGGTCTATGGCTTCATGATAGCCCTCGTCTATAAGCTCACTCATGGTAAGGCACCCCTCAAGAAGTCATTTTCTTGCGAGGGCTGTCCGTCGGCTGCTGTTTGCAACGGTGGCTGTGATACTGCAAAGGAGGGCTGATAAATGGACGCTTTTAGAACCTTTATATTTATTTTGATGTCTTCTGTGCTGGTCAACAACTACGTTTTGAGCCGATTTTTGGGAATATGCCCCTTCCTTGGCGTTTCTAAAAAAATCAATCAGGCAACAGGCATGGGCATTTCGGTTATCTTTGTTATGGTGGTTGCAACTGCCGTTACATGGCCTATTCAGCATTTATTGCTTGATAAACTCGGCCTCGGATATATGCAAACCATCGTGTTTATTTTGGTCATCGCATCCCTCGTTCAGTTTATCGAGATGGCGCTCAAAAAGTTTTTGCCTGCCCTTCATAAGAGTCTGGGCGTTTATCTGCCCCTTATAACCACCAACTGCGCTGTTCTCGGTGTTACTATTGAGAATGTCAGCGAGCTTCAATACGGCTTTGTTAATTCGCTCATTAATTCACTCGGCTGTGGTCTTGGCTTCTTGCTTGCGATGGTGCTCTTTGCAGGAGTGCGCTCAAAGATTGATGAGAGCGAGATGCCCGAGTGCTTCAAGGGTCTTCCTGCTACGCTGATAGCTGCATCCTTCGTGTCGATGGCCTTCTTAGGCTTTGCAGGCATGGTCGACAAATTGGCACCGTAATCGAAAGGGGTAAAAATATGACTAATGTTTTAATTGCCTTTGGTATTGTGTTGCTTATCGGCCTTGTAGCAGCCGTGCTGCTAGCCCTTGCGTCTCATTTTCTTTATATTAAAGAGGATGAGAGGGTAGCCGAGATTCGTCAGGTGCTGCCGGGTGTTAACTGTGGTGCTTGCGGCTACACAGGCTGCGATGAATATGCAAAGGCTGTCGCTTCGGGTGAGGCTAAGGTTAACCTTTGCATCCCAGGTGCCGATGCTACTGCTCAAAAGGTAGCAGAAATTATCGGCGTTGAAGCTGAGGACGTTGTTGAAATGGTAGCCTACGTAAGATGCCACGGCACCTGCGATGCTACCCAAAAGAAGGCTGTTTATGACGGCTATCAAAGCTGCAGCGCTGCCTCTGCTCTATATGGTGGCCCCAACGCTTGCCACTACGGCTGTTTGGGCTGTGGTGACTGCGCTAAGGCTTGCCCCATTGGTGCTATCTGCATTAAAGACGGTATCGCCCACGTTCAGAGCCATAAGTGTATCGGCTGTGGAATGTGCGTTGAGACCTGCCCAAAAAACATTATTGAGCTTGTGCCCCAAATCAGCAAGGTAGCCGTTATGTGCTCAAGCCGTGATAAGGGTGCTGTCGCTCGCAAGCAATGCAAAAACGCTTGTATCGGTTGCAAAAAGTGCGAGCTTAATTGCCCCGAAAAGGCAATCACCGTTACGAATAATCTTGCAAGTATAGATTATGATAAATGCAGTGGCTGTCGCATTTGCGTTGAGCAATGCCCCACTAAATGCATTAAACCCATTATGCTTAGGCTGGATTCATAATGAATAATATCCCTAGCAAAAAAAGATATTTAAACGACCTTATATTGGTCGGTGCCATTGCGTTAATTGTTGCCATCGCGTTTGCCGTATTTGCCCTCACCATGAGAGAGGGCAAATCGGTTACCGTTTCGGTCGATGGCAAAATTAAGCATACCTATTCGCTCAGCGACGAGGTCGATAAGACTATCGAGGTCGAAGGTGGGTCAAACCACCTTGTTATAAAGGGTGGCAAGGCATATATTGAGAGCGCTACCTGCCCCGACAAGATATGCGCAAACCACCGACCCATATCCAAAGACGGCGAGACGATAGTCTGTCTGCCCAATAGGGTGGTCGTTGCCGTTTCGGGGGACTGATAGGAGATGGCTATGACAAAACGAACTCATATGGTCACCTTTTTAGGTCTTGCGACTGCCTGCGCGATAATCTTCTCTTATGTTGAGATGCTTTTGCCACCGATATGGCAGGCCGTTCCGGGTGTTAAGGTGGGCCTTGCCAACGTGGTGGTCATATATCTGCTATATAAGGTCTCGTTTAAATCGGCGTTTGCCGTGTCAATGGTGCGCATATTTATTATGTCGCTGCTGTTTGGCAACGTTATGATTTTATCCTACTCTATAGCAGGGGCAGTTTTGAGCCTGAGCGTTATGGCGCTGCTTAAAAAGACAGGCCTTTTCTCAACAATGGGCGTTAGCATAGCCGGTGGTGTGATGCATAACGTGGGTCAGATTTTGATGGCGATAATTTGGCTTGGCACCAAAGAAATCGGCTATTATTTAATTATCCTCGCCGTTACCGGCACCCTCGCCGGCATAGCCGTTGGCATCGCTGCTGCACTCCTTTTAAAATACACTAAAAAATTAAAATTTAATGCTTGACAATATTTTAACAAAGCAGTATAATAGCATAAACATCCTTTATAGGGTTGTAAATAAAAATGCAAACATTAACCGAGGTGTATCAAAAATGAAAAAAATCATTAGCTTAATCCTCTGCTTAGTTATGGTTATTTTTGTGGTCGCGCTTGCAGGCTGCGCCAATAAGGAGAACACTGCCTACAAATTCGGTATGGGCGTTTATTCAAACATTGAGAAGGCTGTATCTGCCACCAACGAAAAGGATGGCAGCGTTGAGGCCAACACCACTGCAGCCGTTATTTTGGTTGACGCTAAGGGCAAAATTGTTGATTGCAAAATCGACACTATGCAGGCCAAAATGGGCTACACCCTCGATGGCAAGGCTGTTGAGGCAAAGGGCGAGCTCAAGACCAAGTATGAGCTTAAAGAAGATTACGGCATGAAGCTTTATGCTAAGGCTGAAAAAGAGTGGTACGAGCAGATTGATGCTTTCATCGCTCTGGTTAAGGGCAAGACCCTCGAAGAGGTTAAGGCTCTCATGGCAGAAGACGGCAAGGGCAACAAAGACGTTGTTAACGCAGGCTGCACCATCTATATCACCGATTATGTTAAGGCTCTTGAAAAGGCATTCGCAAATCTTCTTGATAGCGCTGCTACCAAAGACAGCAAGGTATCTGTTGGCTTTGCTTCTACCCGTGTTCAGAAGGATGCTGTTGGCGATACCATTGGTAGCGACGACGTTGATACCCACGTTGTAGGTATGGTTAAGGGCGCTGATAACAAGGTTATCATGGCTGCTACCGATGCTGTTCAGGTGAAGACTGCATTTAGCAGCAAGGGCGAGCTCGGCACCAAGGCAGGTCAGGTTAAGACCAAAAAAGAAATGGGCGACAATTACGGCATGAAGCAGCTTGCTAAGGCCGAAAAAGAGTGGTATGAGCAGGCTGCAGCATTCGACGCTAAGCTTGCAGGCAAGACTGCTGATGATATTGCAAAGCTTGTTGACGATAAGGGCTACGGCGTTGATGAAATTCAGAGCGCAGGTTGCACCATCGAAATCAGTGATATGATTAAGGCTGCTGTTAAGGCTGCAAAATAAATCTAACTAAAAAAGCGGGATGCGAATCGCATCCCGTTTTTTGCAAGGTGCTTTTATGAAAAGGTTATTTGCTATAATTTGCTCTCTAGCGCTTTTTATGAGCGCAATGGGTTGCGAAAATTCTAAAAAAATTCAAAAATTCACCGATTACAGCTTTGATTATTTCGATACCGTTACCACCATAATCGGCTACGAAGGCAATAAGGCCACCTTTGATGATAACTGCGCAAAAATCAAGGCTGAGCTTGAGCGCTATCATAAGCTGTTTGATATCTATCTAAGCTACGATGGTGTTACCAATCTGCGCGATTTGAATAGGGTCAGCGATGGCGCTCATAAGCCTTTAAAGGTTGATAGCGCAATTATTGAGTTGTTAGAATTCTGCAAGTCGATGCATTCTAAAACGCATGGCAAGGTTAACGCTGC
>JAZRMJ010000099.1:0-13293 GCA_045647445.1 Acutalibacteraceae bacterium
TTATTTTTTTAATCATTATTCTACCTCGGATGATTGTTTGCGAGTCTTTGATCGCAGAGACTTTTTAGGCTTTTTATGCTCTGTAGGCTCCATATAATTGCTAATATATTCTTCCCACTGCTCTGCAGTAGTGACCTCACCCTCTTTGCTGGGGTAGGTGCTGGTGATTTTATCAATTAGTCGATTGTATTCAGTCTTGAACTGAACCTTTGTCAAAATGATTATAGCCATAAAGTAAACGGCAATCGCCAAAGCAATGAAGGTCGACGGCACGTATAGGTATTTGGCAGTGACCATCTTTGAGCTGTAAATCACCTCACTTGTCCATAGAGCAAAAGAGTTTACAAGATAGAATATAGCAAAGATAGTGGTTGCAACCGACGCTGAAAAATTCAGCTTCAATGCCATCAAAATGGTAGCAATGGCAATAAGCACCACACAAATGGTTATGTTTCTTGCATCAGCTGTATAGACAGGGTTATCGGTTGCAAGAAGCCAAAAGCCAAAGGTCTGAGCCAAAAACATTATAAGATTATATATGTTGGCAACCCACGCAATTATAACGGCGATTTTAAAGCCATTGCCTGTGGTTGTTAAAAACTTAGATGAAAAGCCTGAGCGTTTTTCATCTAAATTCTTTATAACCCTATCGCGAAGCAACGCTTCGCTTTTATCAGAAAAACGGTTATGCATAAAAAGACCTCACTATAAATAAACTTTAAGGCTGTCAGTCGAGCTCGGTGCAGCCCTCACGGTAGTTACCCAGAAGCACAAAATCTGGCAGCTCGGTTGCAAGTGTTGCCAGTACTCCGGCTGTGCGGCTATCATCAAGATTAGCGCAAAAATCAGCATAAAAAACATATTCGAAACGGCTACCCTTTAAGGGGCGAGACTCTATTTTAGATAAACTCATTCCACACGAAGCGAAGTGAGCGAGCACCGAAAGAAGTGTGCCCGGCTTGTCATAACCCGAAACAGAGAATACAATGCTGATTTTATCGGCATCCTCACAGCGCTGAGCAACGTTTGAGATAGAAACAAAGCGTGTGGTGTTAACAGCGCTCGAAGCGATGTTAGATTTGAGTATTTTAAGGCCATTGAGTTTTGCAGCAGCAGCAGAGCCTATAGCGGCTGCAGAACGGTCGCTAGACTTTGCAACAGCCGAAACGGCAACAGCAGTGTTGCTGCATTCAACCGTCTCACAACCGAGCTTTTCAATTGCTTCAGAGCATTGACGCAAAGCCTGAGGGTGAGATAAAACTCGCTTAATGTCAGAAATTTCGGCATCTTCATGACCGATAAGGTTGTGCTTAATGTGGGCATCAATGCTTTCGGCAATCAAAAATCTGCCGTTTATGAGCAGGTCATAAACCTCATGCACCGAGCCTGCCCACGAATTTTCAACCGGCAAAATACCATATTCGACCTTACCCTGTTTGACTAAATCGCAAACGTCGGCAAAGGTAGCGCAATAGGTGATTTCAGCGTTAGGATAGAGCACTGCCCCTGCAAGCGAGCTATATGCACCTGCAACGCCCTGACAAGCGATGGATTTAACCAGGCTATGTTCTTTTAGCGACTGAAACTCACGCACCGATTTATTATCAATATAAGGATACTGTAGCGCCTTAGATTGCTCCATAATAGAAGCATAAATCATTCTCATAGCATCGCCATGCTCACCACCGAGCTCAGCAACCTTATCAAAAATGAGACTTTCTCTGGCAGAATCAAAAACTGCCATATTATTAGTGCGCTTAAACTCAGCAACCTTGCGTGAACACTCCATGCGCTCCTTTATCAGCTCAACCAGCTTTCGGTCAATACCGTCAATCTGCTCACGAATTTCGTTTAAATTCATAGCAAAGAAGCCTCCTTCATCAAATCGCACAGCGCAATACAGACAGCAGCTTCAATAACGGGCAGCGCTCTTGGCACAATGCATGGGTCGTGTCTGCCCTTAATGCAAAGGGTGTCGGGCTCCATACTGTTAATGTTCAACGTCTGCTGACTCATTCCAATTGAAGGAGTAGGCTTTATAGCAACTCGCATAATAATGGGCATAGAGGTGGTAAGTCCACCCAAAATACCACCATTATTGTTAGATAAGGTGCCTACCTTGCCGTCAAGCTCAGTGTAGCAATCGTTTGCCTCGCTGCCTCTCATGCTGCACATTTTAAAGCCTGCGCCAAACTCAATGCCCTTAACAGCAGGCACGGCAAAAACAGCTTGACTTATAACACCCTCAACACCTCTTGCCATAGGTTCACCAATACCTGCAGGGAGCCCTGTAACAGCAATTTCAACCTCACCGCCAATGCTGTCTGCATCAAGGCGAGCAGCTTCAATAGCCTCACGCATTTTGCTTTCAGCGAGGCTGTCAATAACGGCAAAGCTGCTCTTATAGAGGGCGCAAAGAGTTTCTTTATCAACTTTTACAGGGTCAAATGGGGTGTCCATAACACCACCCACGCCACTGATATGACCACCAACGGTTATACCTTTGTCCTCGAGTATCTGACGGCATACTGCACCTGCAAAAACAATCGGAGCAGTTAGTCTGCCCGAGAAATGACCTGAGCCTCTGATATCAAAATGCTCACCGTATCTGACCGAAGCAGGCCAATCAGCGTGTGACGGGCGAGGGGTATTCTTTAAATATGAATAGTCAGAAGACCTTGTATCAGCATTATCAATCTTAACGCAAAGGGGCATGCCTGTTGTGTAGCCCTCAAGCACTCCTGACATAATTTGAGGCGTATCGCTCTCTTTGCGAGGGGTTGCGCTTTTATCTCTGCCGGGTGCTCTGCGCTCCATTTGAGCATAGATTTTATCCATATCAAGCTTAATTCCCGATGGTAGCCCGTCAATGACGGCACCGATTGCAGGCCCATGGCTTTCACCAAAGACGCTCACCTTTATAAGCTTACCTATTATTGATGGCATGGGTTATACCTCCAAGAGAATTAAAAACTTCAAAAAACTGTGGATATGACTTGCTGACCGAGTGAGCATCGATTATGGTTATCTCACCCTCAACAGCACCCGCAGCACAAGCAAAAGCCATAGCAATTCTATGGTCATTAAAGCTATCAATTATTCCACCGTGACCCTTACCACCGTGAATGATGAGCCTATCGTCAAAAAGCTCTGTTTTTATACCAAAAGAAGCCAATCCGTCGGCCACAGCCTTTAGTCGGTCGCTCTCTTTAATGCGAAGTCTGCGAGCGTTATATATTGTGGATGTGCCCTCAGCAAAGCCCATAGCAACTGCAACTGCAGGCACAAGGTCGGGGCATTGCGAAGCATCCATATCTATTGCTTTAAGTGTGTCCTCACGGCTTAAATGATAAATGCCGTCTTCAAATCGGACGCTCACACCCATATCGGCAAAAAGCTGAGCGCATGCACGGTCAGCTTGCCTTGATTGAGGGTCAAGCCCCATAAGGCTGATTTTACCACCCAATGCGGCAGCCTCAAAAAAGAATGCAGCAGCCGACCAGTCGCCTTCAACCGATAAATTCTTACTGGACAGGTTGCCACTTACCGAGTAGTTGCCATTATTAATGTCAACTTTTGCTCCGAATTTTCTGAGCATATCGCAGGTCATATCAACATATGCAGAGGACTCAAGCTCGGTCGTGAGCTCAACCTTGCCGCCATTTATTGCAGCAGCAAAAAGAAGCCCCGTCAGATATTGTGAGCTAACGTTGCCTGCAATGCGAATAGACTTGCCGTTGGGGCTGCCACTCATTTTAAGAGGCAGATAATCATCACCGAGTCGCTCAAATTTCACCCCCTGCTCGCTAAGAGCAGTCATAATGTCGTCAAGTGGTCTTTGGGGCAGTCTGCCACTACCAATGAAGGTAGCCTCGGTGCCGTATGCAGAGGCAATGGGAATCATAAATCTGATGGTCGAGCCTGACTCTTTGCAGTCAATATTAGCGCTTTCAGAGGGGGTGCTTATGCCGTCAACCACAACAAAATCGCCGTCAACAGCTATTTTGCAACCGAGCGCTCTTGCAGCTGAAATGGTCGCAATTATGTCGTCACACATGGTAACTCCGCTTATCTGACTTTGCCCCTTTGAGATAGCTGCAGCAATAACAGCTCGGTGAGCAGCGCTCTTAGATGATGGCAGGCTGACTACACCTTTAAGGGTGTCGGCTGATAATCTGATATCCATGAAAACTCCTATATTAAAACGAGAATTTCTCGTGTAGCATTCAAAATTAGTGGTGAATAAAGCACAGATTTAATCTAATTTTTTGAGGTCGAGGGGGAGTGCTTTTGCGCTCCACCTCGACCTGTTTTAGTAACAAGCTGAATTAATTTTATTATGCCTTGCAGGCAATCTTCCAAACACCGCGGCATCCGCAGTTGGTCCACATTTCAAATGATTTGCGATTGATTACAATATATGCTGCCTTCTTACCACCATCGGGGCCAACGCTACCATCTCCGGGAGCGCGTGACAGGTTAACCCAGGTCTTACCGTTGTCGGTTGAACGTAATACGCCGTTCTGATTGCAGTATGCATCAGATCTTACAGAAGCATAGATGTTGCCGTTTCTGGGGTCAATATCAAAACCATTGCAAGCAAAACCGGTGCTTGAGAATCTATCGAATTTGCCGGTTTCTTCATTATAGGCTCTGATTGTGCCACCACTCAAAACAAGCAAGCGCTTGTTGAATTCGTCATACTTAATATCGGTTATGCCATCTACCAAACGAAGCTTAGTCCAGGTCTTACCGTAGTCGGTTGAGGTAACAACCTCAATGCCACCCTTTTTGCCATAAAGAACGCCCTCTTTAGTGCAGGTGTAAACGCCTGTGCAGCCTTCCATCTTGGTCCAGGTTTCGCCGTAGTCTTCACTGCGCCATTCACCGATAAAGACTATGTTGTCTTTGCCGATAACGCCGTAACCACGTTTTTCACCGGTAACCTCGTTTTTAGTGCGCTTATAGGTCTTGCCACCGTCGGTAGTGATGGCAATGTAGTGCTTATTGTCATCAAGACGGGGAACACCGATTATGATATCTTTGCTAACGGGGTAACCACCATAGGTGTAACCACCCCAGCCTGCACCGTGGAAGCTGGTGTAGGTCCAGGTCTTACCACCATCAATAGAGAAAGCACCGTCATAGTCCTGATTTGAACAGAATACCAAATCGTTGTTGTTAACGTTCATATAGATACCGGTTGTGCATGAACCGTTGTAACCACTACCTGACCAGGTGAAGGTTTTGCCGGCGTCGGTAGAGCGCATAACCATGTCACCACCGGTTGAAATGCAAACGTTGGGATCGGTGGGGTGCCATGCAAAAACGGTCTGACGGATGTTGTAAGGAATGAACGACATAGAGGAATCGGTTCTGCTCTGGTGCCAGGTCTTACCACCATCGTTAGAGTAATAGTTAACGCTTGAGTAGCCGGCACCACCGGTGAGGTGGTCATCCTGCAGAACCATGTTGTTGGGGTTAGCAGGGCTAACGTTTACTCTTGCAGGGTACAAAGTGGGGTAGCCCGACTCGTTAACCTTGCTGAAGGAGTCACCGTTGTTAGTAGAAACGTAGAATCCATCTTTAGCAGAAATATAAACGTTATTGGGCTTAGAGTTAACAACGCACATGCCGTAGCTGGGCTTGTCAAACATCTTAGAGAAGGTCTTGCCGCCATCCTTAGAACGCAGAGCACCGTCGTTATTGGCAATATAAACCCAACCATTCTTGGGGTTGACATAGATTATACCGTTGCCGATAGCCTTATCGGAGCAAACCTCTTTCCAGGTCTCACCACCATCGGTAGACTTGAACAGAGCAGGGGGCAGAAGGTGATTGCCGTTTCTTGCATGCTCACGAACGTAATAAACGGTGGTGCAATAGCCCTTAGCCTTGTCAAAGCTTGACTTATCATAGGCGATTTGATGGCGAAAATCTCTGTGGCCCTGATTGTCCTGCTTGTTAACAGACTTCCAGGTAACGCCACCATCGACCGACAGATACAAGCCGTGATGCTTTTGAGGGCTTGAGTCACAACCAACGCAAAGCACGCGATTGTTGTTGGTGGGGTCAATTTCTGCACCGGATGAAGCGCTTGCTTCAATACCGATGGTGCAGGGCTCCCAGTTCTTACCACCGTCGGTTGAGCGATACATACCGCCAACGTCGATGCCTAAGAAGGCAAGTGAGCCGTCAATATGGTCAAAAGAGATGTAGGTAGGCCACTGGCTACCTTCACCACCCTTAAGGCCTGCGTCCTTCTGCTTCTGAGAGAGGAAGGGCACGGCAACCCACTGAGACTCGGTAGTGGGGTGAGGGCCTTTGTTGACATTTTCAACTTTGTCGGTTGAGGAGTTGACTTTTGAACTGGTGCCACCGGCAACTGATGAAGTTGCATCGTCGCTATCGCTATTTGAACCACAAGCAGCGCAAAGCAACAGGCTCAAGCATAGCAAAGCACAAATAATCTTTTTTGCCATGATAAAATCTCCTTTAATTTTTTATTTATTGATAATGCGCAGTTTAGCGCAGATCAATCGTTATTAATCCGAAATGCAATCTTTTAGCAGATTGCCGAGTTTATCGCAATTAATGGGGCAGGTGTAGCTATCGCCTATCTTCCTTATAAGCACAAGCTTTAATTGGTTAGCAGTGCGTTTTTTGTCGGTCAGAGCGGCTTTGGCAATATCCTCTGGTTCTGCATCGTATCCGGTCGGCAGCCCATATTTACGGCAGAGTGCTTCAATGCGAGCGGCGTTACCCGTGTGGCACAGCTCAACCTTTTCGGCAGCGCGCGTTATAATGCACATACCAACGGCAACTGCGCACCCGTGTGACATACCACAAAAGTCTTCCAGCCGCTCAATAGCGTGGCCGACCGTGTGGCCGAAGTTAAGCAAAGCTCTTTCACCCTTTTCGGTGAAGTCGCACTCAACAATTTCAGCCTTTATGCTCACACATTTAAATATAAGCTCCTCAAGACCACTAAAGCAGGGCTTATTTTCAAGAAACTCGAATATTTCGGGCGACTTGATGGCACCGTATTTTATCATCTCACCCATACCGTCCTTCATATATTCGTCGGGTAGGGTCGATAAAAATTCGGTGTCAATAAGCACAAGCGACGGATGATGAAAGGCACCCACTAGATTTTTGCCACTTTCAAGGTCACAGCCTGTTTTGCCACCGACTGAAGAGTCGATTTGAGCCAGCAGGGAGGTGGGCAGCTGCACAAACTGAATACCACGCAGGTATATTGCAGCAGCAAAGCCTGCCATATCACCTACAACACCACCACCCAAAGCAACAACAAAATCGCTACGGGTGAGGCTCTGCTTTGAGAAAAAGCTTAGCATCTCGGTTACCGTGCCAATGTGTTTACTGCTTTCACCGTGCTTAAAAACAAACAGCGACGCCTCATAGCCTGCTTTTTTAAGAGAGTCAAGCACTCTCTCAGCGTATAAGGGGGCAACGTTGTCATCACTTACAACACAGCACCTTGTGCCTTTACAAACCTGCTTAATAGCAGCACCGCATCGGTTAATAAGGTTTTCACCCACAACGATGTCGTATTTATTTAAAACGTTTATCTTTTTCATAGCTCTTATCCCTTTTACGGCAATCTATCAATCAACTCGGTCGCAACCTCATCGGCAGTTTTATCAGAGTTAATAATAATGTCGGCTGCTGAGAGATAATGCTCAATTCGGCTAATGTAAAGCTCTTTAGCCTTATTTATATCTTTAAACAGAGGGCGACCGCCCTTGCCACCGATTCTTTTTTCAATCTCATCAAAGGATGCGTTTAAAAATACGACCGTATCATTCTTAAACAGAGCCTTATTTCGCTCAAAGGTCAAAGCACCACCACCGGTCGCAATAACCTTACCTGATACTGATGCTACCTCAGCGCAAGCCCTGTACTCAGCATCTCTGAAGCCATCCTCACCCATGCGCTCAAACATTTCGGGTATCGACATACCCTCTCTCTTTTCGCACAAATCATCGGTATCTATAAATTCAAGACCCAATCGCTTTGCTACGAGTCTTCCAACGCTCGATTTACCACAGCCCATGAATCCACACAAAACAATATTATTCATTGCCGTTATCTCCAAACAGGCGCACCATCTCAAGGTTTGCAAGGTCAATAAGTCTCTCAATATCGCTGTCTTTAAAGTGTGCGCCGTACCATATTTCGTGTGCTCTTGCGGCCTGCCAAACCAGCATAGCCATACCCTCGGCTACTACCGCGCCACGGTCCTCGGCATACTGCATAAGCATGGTCTTGCGAGGATTGTATATCGCATCAAAAAGGCCTGTGCATCCCTCTAACTGCTCGTAGCGAAGGGGAGAAACATCGGTTTTAGGATATATTCCAACAGGGGTAGCGTTGACCACCAAATCGTAACCACCCTTTACCTCATCAAAGGTGATAAGCCGAACCTTTTTGCTAAGCTTATGCTCAATCTCATCAGCAAGTCTTAAACCACTCTCGCTGCGAGCTGCAATGGTCAGCTCACCATTTGCCAAAACGGTTTCATAGGCGACCGTGCGAGCAGCACCGCCACTGCCGAGAAGAAGCACCTTGCCCTCTAGCGACAGCCCACGCATAGCAATGCTCTTGCAAAAACCGTAAGCATCAGTGTTGTAGCCGACAGCCTTATCCTTAATCGAAACGCAGTTAACTGCACCATAAAGCCTTGCGCTGTCATCAATCTCACTAAGCATAGGCATAATGGCCTGCTTATGAGGTATGGTAATGTTAAATCCGTTTAGTTCAGAGAGTGTGTCGTTATAATCCTGAGCCAAACGGTCGGGGTCAATATCAAGCTTTAAATAGTTGACCGAAATACCCGACAAAGCAAAAAGGCTATTATGTATAAAGGGTGACATAGAGTGCCCAATCGGGTGCCCTATGACAGCATATGATTGCATCAAACTCACTCCAAAAAACTTAAATAGCAAGACTAATTTTCAAAAAATATCTTAAAACCTATTGACAAAAAGCTGAGTAATACATATTATTTATCTAGGCGTTTTTAAATTTATATAGGCAGTCTCTTTTTGGAATTATTCGTATAATGTAAATATCTATGCCGATATAATACCATATAAAGAGTAGTTTTGTCTATCCCTTACAACGCAATTTTCTTTAAAAAATAAGGAGTTTTTTATGGTTTTTGAAAAGATTAGATCAATGCTCGCAACTCAGTTTGACAAAGAAGAAGACGATATCACAATGGATACCGATATTCAAGAGGATTTCAATGCCGACAGCATCGACATTGTCGACCTGCTTATGGCTATCGAAGATGACTTCGATATTGTTATCCCCGATGAAGAAATTGCCGGTATGAAAAAGGTTGGAGATCTCGTTAAATATATCGAAAGCAACCAATAAGTTTTACTCGGCAACAATAGAGCAACCACCGTTTTAAGCGAGTCTTAAAGCGGTTTTTGTGTCAATTTAGGGTGCCTTTAGGGAGGCTGAAAAGCATGAAAATTAGCTTTGATCGCTACAAAAACGGAACCAAAAGAGCGCTTACCTTCAGCTATGACGATGGTCATAAGCATGACCGAAAGCTGGTTGAAATATTTAATAAATATGGTATGCACGCTACCTTTCACCTAAACTCAAACAACATATTAAATCATGGTCAATGGGTGCTTGAGCCTGAAGAAATCGGTGCTCTTTTTAAAGGTCACGAGGTGTCTTGCCATATGCCCGACCATCCCCACGTAACTCGCATACCTCATACTGCTGTGGCTGCTCAAATAATCGAAGACCGTCGCAACTTAGAGGCAATGTGTGGCTACGTAGTGCGTGGCATGAGCTACCCCTACGGCACCTACAGTGTAGAAACTGCTCAGATTCTTCGCACCTGTGGTATCGAGTATTCTCGCACCACCAATGCGACCGAGTGGTTTGCTCCACCCGATGACTTTTTGATGTGGCACCCAACCTGTCACCATGCAAACTCAAAGCTCACAGAGCTTTTTGACCGTTTTGCAGATGGGTCACCCTATCAACCCCTTCAGGTTATGAATGTATGGGGCCACAGTTTCGAGTTTGATATGAATAATAATTGGCATATAATTGAGAATTTCTGCGCTCATGCTTCAGGCAGAGAGGATGTTTGGTATGCAACCAATATCGAAATATGCGATTATCTTAACGCTCTGCGCTCTCTCCGAGTCAGCGCAGACAGCAATATAATTTATAACCCCACAGCAACCGATGTGTGGGTAACGGCAGACGGTAAACCTCATAAGATTGCAGCAGGCGAAACCGTCACGTTTTAGAAAGGACATATAGATTATGGCAGACAAAAAAATGGTGCGTGATATCACAGCGATGGATGAAGACTTCGCTCAGTGGTACACCGATATTGTTAAAAAAGCTGAGCTCGCTTCATACAGTGGTGTTCGTGGCTGCATGATTGTTCGCCCTTACGGCACAGCCCTGTGGGAGAATATTCGCAACTCTCTTGATGCCCGTTTTAAGGCATACGGCCATGAAAACGTTATGATGCCTATGTTTATCCCCGAGAGCCTTCTTCAGCGTGAGAAGGATCACGTTGAGGGCTTTGCTCCCGAGGTTGCATGGGTCACCATGGGTGGCGAAGAGAAGCTGAGCGAGCGTCTTTGCGTTCGTCCCACCAGCGAAACCGTATTCTGCGAGCATTATGCCGATATAATCCATTCTTATCGCGACCTTCCCAAGCTCTACAATCAGTGGTGCTCAGTTGTTAGATGGGAGAAGACTACCCGTCCCTTCCTTCGCACCATGGAGTTCTTCTGGCAAGAGGGTCACACAATGCATGAAACAGCCGAAGAGGCTATGGAAGAGACTCGTCGCATGCTCGATGTTTATGCCGATTTCTGTGAGCAGGAGCTGGCTATCCCCGTCATCAAGGGCAGAAAGACCGATAAAGAGAAGTTTGCAGGCGCAGAAGCAACCTATACCATCGAAGCTATGATGCATGATGGCAAGGCTTTGCAGAGTGGTACCTCTCACTATTTCGGTGACGGTTTCTCCCGTGCCTTCGGTATCCAGTTTACCGACCGTGAGAATAAGCAGCAGTACCCCCATCAGACTTCTTGGGGCATGTCAACCCGTATCATCGGTGCTATCATCATGACCCACGGTGACGATAATGGCCTTGTTCTTCCCCCTGCTGTTGCTCCCGTTCAGGTCGAGATAATTCCCATCGCAACTCACAAAGAGGGTGTTCTCGAGAAGGCTAACGAGCTCAAAGAGCGTCTTAGCTCCGTTTGCCGTGTTCACCTTGACGATACCGACAACTCAGCAGGCTGGAAGTTTGCTCAGTGCGAAATGCGTGGTATTCCTCTTCGTGTCGAAATCGGCCCCAAGGATATGGCAGAGAATCGCTGCGTTATCGTCCGTCGTGATAATTTCGAGAAGATTACCGTTTCTCTTGATGAGCTCGAAGCTCGTATCCCTGAATTGCTCAAGGCTGTTCATGACGGCCTTTACAATAAAGCTCTCGAGCGTCGTGAGGGTATGACCTACGACGTTACCAATATGGATGAGATGGTCGACACTGCTAACAATAAGCCCGGCCTCATCCGTGCTATGTGGTGTGGTGAGCTCGCTTGCGAGGAGGAGCTTAAAGAGAAAGCAGGCGTTACCAGCCGTTGCATGCCTTTCGTCGGTAACGACATCTCAGACCGTTGCGTCTGCTGCGGCAAACCTGCTAAGCACCTGACCTATTGGGGCAAGGCATATTAAGTTTCTACTTATTTAATATATATAATATATATGCAAAATTCGGTGAGCATCAATTGTCTCACCGAATTTTTTGTATCTATAAATAGTATTTTACAAAACGGAATATAAAACAGCTTAAAAATTGCAGTTTTGGTATCAAAATACAGCACCATACACAAAAACAAGCATAAAACTTGTATGCCGAAAGGGGAATTCGCCGATTTTTTGTAACATCTAACAAACATTGTTATATTTTTGTTGACAAGACCCCATTGATATGATAAGATAATCAGGCACGTGTGTGCAGATATGCGTTGATGCGGGAGGTGGCTGACCTCGAGTCAGGAAATTTCCGCGGAGTATGTCCGATTTAAAAACCGGGCGATCAAAACCTTACAAAGGCGCTAAAAGTGCGTCATCCCGGATTTGTGTGTCAAAAGCTATGGCTATCCAGAGGTACTTGACAAACGAAGGAGCAAATCCGGTTTTATAATGTGAACGGGCGAAACGCCCGGCACGGTGTAAAGTTTTAATCGAAGCCCGCCAAATCTTTAAGGAGGCGAACTTCAAAATGGCAAAGGACAAGATCAGAATCAGACTGAAGGGTTATGACCACGCTCTGGTGGATCAGGCAGCAGAGAAGATCGTTGAGACCGCAAAGCGCACCGGCGCTCGCGTATCAGGACCTGTACCGCTCCCGACCGACAGAGAGATCGTTACCATCCTGCGTGCTGTTCATAAGTATAAGGACAGCCGTGAGCAGTTTGAGATGAGAACCCACAAAAGGCTTATCGACATCCTCAGACCTTCCAACAAGACTGTTGAAGCTCTGTCGGGTCTTGAGCTTCCCGCCGGCGTTGAGTTTGAAATCAAGTGCTAATTTAAATAGTGCTTACATTTAAACCGCAGGTGTGGTCAAGTTGGCACAAAGCCAACCAATAACCAAAAGGAGGAATATCCAAATGAAAAAAGGAATCATCGGCAAGAAGCTTGGTATGACCCAGCTTTTTGACCAGAACGGCAAAGTCGTTCCGGTAACAGTCGTTGAAGCAGGCCCCTGCATCGTTACCTTTAAGAAGACCAACGAGGTCGACGGTTACGAAGCAGTTCAGCTCGGCTACGGCGACATCAAGGTTAACAAAGTTAACAAGCCCATGAAGGGCCACTTCGACAAAAACAATGTAGCTGCAAAGCGCGTTCTCAAAGAGTTCCGTCTTGATGACTGCTCTGTCGAAATCGGCTCCGTAATAAAGGCTGACGCCTTCGTAGAGGGCGAAGCAGTCGACGTAACCGGTACCAGCAAGGGTAAGGGTTACGCAGGCGTTATTAAGCGCCACGGCTTTAGCCGACTCAAGATGAGCCACGGTACCGGCCCTGTTGCCCGTCACGGTGGTTCACTGGGCGCCTGTTCAACTCCTTCTCGTGTTTATAAAGGACGCAAGATGGCAGGTCACATGGGCGCTGTCAGATCCACAGTTCAGAATCTCGCTGTCGTTAAGGTAGATGCAGAGAAAAATATCATTGCCATTAAGGGTGCCATCCCCGGCCCCAAGGGCG
>JAZRMJ010000100.1:0-5949 GCA_045647445.1 Acutalibacteraceae bacterium
CGTTGATACCGTCAAAATGTGTCTTGGTGTCATGAGTGGCATGATATCTACTATGAGCGTCAACGCCCATAATATGAAGGCAGCCGCTCAGGGTGGATTTATTAACGCAACCGACCTTGCCGACTATCTCGTTAAAAAGGGGATGCCATTCCGTAGCGCATATAAGATTGCAGGTCAGATTGTCGCCCGTTGCATAAAAGACAAAACCGTGCTCGAAGACCTTCCCATCGAGGTTTATAAGGAATATAGCGACCTCTTTAGTGAAGACGTTTATAACGATATAGACCTTATCGCTTGTGTAGAAAAGAGAATCAGCGAGGGAGGCACCTCTGTCGGCTCGGTCGAAAAACAGATTGAGTTTGTAAAAAACCAACTCAATTAAATATAAAAAATCACATCGGTAGCTATAGCTATCGATGTGATTTTTTATGGGCAAAATTCTGTTAAAAATCAAAGAATTTACACACTAATTAAAAATTAGAAAATAGATTTTTCACTCAATTTTTATGAAACTAAAAAGAGTTTTGGCGTTAATGCTTTGTTTGCTGATGGCAGTTACCTGCTTTAGTTCAACCTTGACAACCTTAGCAGCAGAGAGCACATAGCCAACCTTTGCAGAATATTTTAATAGCCTAGATAGGTGGAGCATAGCCAAAGGCTCGAGCGACTCATGGGCAACCCCCCAAAACAGATGGTGGCAAACTGCGTTTTTCTTATTCAGGCACAGCCAATGTTACCTCTAAAAATTACTATATTTTGCCTAAAGCCTATAGGGCAGAGTTTAGCTTCTCAACCGAAGGAAATACCGACAATATAAATCTCGGCTGCAAATCCTACGTCACTATTGCAGGTTACAAGGTAGCTATCGATGAAGGCAACAACACCTTAGCGATATCTTTTATAAAAGGTTCAAAAACCCTGTGTAGCATAGCCTATGATGATTTATCACAGCTTTTCTATAAAAAAATCAATATTTCTCTTGCTGTTTCACAGGCAGGGGATATCGCCCTCACCTCAACCATAGCAGATGAGATTAAAACTGCCGAGGCAACCGATAGCGAAATCGAATATTACGGCAATCTTGCGCTGGGTGTTACTAATAACTATAGAAGTGTCAAGTTTGACGACCTTCTTATCTATTCACTTTCAGGTGAAGAGATTGTCGAGGTAGTTAACAACCACGTTATCTACGATGTTAACAGCTACAAATCTGAGTGAGTGGCGACATTAAAAAGAAGACCTATTATGATATAGTATATACCGACAAGTTTGACCTTTCTTTTAATCACACAGCCGATAAGTGGTCTAACCCCGGTCAACCCGGCGCATACGTTTCTGTATCTTTAGATAAGTTTTTGCTCCATATCGGCCGTTCTGTCGATGGAGGATTATCCAGTGGAGATAACCTTGACAACATAATCCTTAAATATAACGGCACCACTAAGGATACTGCAATTGCATCCGATGCCTTGGGTAACTGCCCCAATCTGACCGTGAGAGCTTGGGTCAACGGCAAGGTTCACAATTTATGCCTCAGAAAGGGTATCAGCTTCAACGGTATCAATACCACAGCGTTTAGCTACTCGGTTAATGCAGATGGCGAAACTATTACTATTACTAAGCGCCGTGGAACCTCTGCAAAGCTTGTAATCCCCGAAACGATTGATGGCTACACCGTAACAGCCATCGCTAAAGAAGCCTTTATGAGAGATGCTTATCTAACCAGCGTAACCCTACCTGCAACTGTAAAGGTTATCGGTGCCCGTGCCTTTCAAGAAACGGGGCTTGCATCGATAGTGATTCCTCAATCGGTAACCACCATCGATTACAGCGCCTTCCAAAGCTGTGCAAGCCTCACCACCGTCACCTTTGATGGCGAGCCAACTACCATCTTTGCCGATTCCTTTAAGGGATGCTCAAATCTTACTGTCTACGGCATAGCAGGTTCTGCTGTAGAAGCATTTGCAAATAATAACGGCTTTGCCTTTGTAGCAAAGTAAGATAATAACAAGATTTAAAGCCACGCACAAGCATTACTTGTGCGTGGCTTTTATCTATATAAATTTGACCAAATTCAAAGGTGATGAATAAGGTTTTGTTAAAAATAGATATAATTTTATTAAATATTTTGTTAGCCTACAAGGTGAAAAATGTCCTCTGTTTTATTGATGTTTTGCCAACAGTATTATAATATTAAATCAACGGTTAGTATCAAAAACTAACTAATTTTAAAAGGAGGACCAATTTGAAATGAGACAATTTAAGCGTGTTCTATCAATCGCATTGACTCTCTGTTTGCTCGTCACCCTTTGCGTAGTGCCGGCTGCTGCAACTGCAGCCGACGTAATTCCCGCTGAGGCTGCCGATGTGCTCAAACAGATAGAAACAATGACCTTCACCCATGAGGGTATGTTGCTCGATTTTGACGAGCTCGACCTGATCAAAGAGAAGATTCAAGCTAAGGAGGAGCCTTACTACAGCAACTTCCTCACCTTGCAAAGCTCAAGCCATGCTAGACTTGACTCACCGACCACAGCCTTTGAGTATCCCAGCTCCAATCTATTTGGATATGATGCGGTCGGTACCACCGAGGAGCAAAATGCCGCAACCGACGCCTATACCCTCGCTCTTATGTGGTATTTCACAGAGGATGAGCGTTATGCCGAGCATGCTGTTGAAATCCTCAATTCTTGGGGCAGAACCCTCAAAGGTCACAAGGGTGGCAACTGGTATCTTCAGGCATCATGGGCAGCATCAGTCTTCCCACTTGGCGCAGAGATACTTCGCAGCACCTACGATGGCTGGGCCGAAGAAGATATTGAGCAGTTCAAAACTATGCTCAGCAACGTGTTTTTGCCCATATTTAACAACCGTTATTCCTATGGTAACCGTGAGCTTTCTGTTATAAATGCGCTTGTTGCAATCGGTGTTTTTTGTGATGACCGAGCTGCCGTTTATCAGGGCGTTTATAACTGGATAGATTACGTTCCGTCATATTATTATATCGATTCTGATAATTCAAACCCCAAGCTTCCCGAGTATCACCTTAATAAGCCTTCAAAAGAGTTTTATCTCTCATTACATGCCGATAGATACCCCAACCCCGAGGATAGCTGGCTTAATCTGTCAAACAATCCCTTTAACGGCGGCGATGACATTACAGGTATCACGGGTGGAAACCTTCAGTCACTTTGGTATTACCCCGGCACCTTCGTTAACGGTCTTTGCGGCGAAACAGGTCGTGATCTTGGCCATGTCGAAATGGCTATAGCATCTACTATCAACACGGCAGAAATCATGTATCATCAGGGCATCGACCTCTATTCGCTTTATCCCGAGCGTTTGGTAGCTGCCAGCGAAAAGATATCTGCCTTCCGTCTTGGTGAGCCCATTCCCTCAACTCTTTTTGGTGGTCACATAGAGGGTCTCGGCCTCTCCGCTACCTACGAAATTCTTTATAACCACTATCATAACCGTAAGGGATATGACATGCCTCGTACCAATCAGTTGCTTCGCACTGCTGTCAGAAAGTCCAAAAACTATGCCTATTCATCACCAAAGGGCTTTTTGGCAAACAAGATTGGCGCTGTAACCAGTTTGCACATCGTGTGGGAGACTATGACCCACGGCCATGCCCTCGAGATAGGCGAGCTTGCTCCAACCCTCGAGAATGTTACAATTAAGCAGGGCTCTATCATGGGCACCACTGCTTTCGATAGTGTACCTAGCGGTAACCTCTACTATGTTAAGGGCAAGCCTGGTGAATATGAGAAGCCTTGCCTTGGCGATATCGCAACCCTCTTTGTAAACCCTGTTGTTGCAGGTGAGGATATATCTGCAATGTCTGGCGAGAAGCTCTACGTTGTCAAAACCGACGATATGCGCAATGTTCTCAGCTACACCGAGGTCGCAATAACTGATAGCGATATTAAGCAGTGGCCCGAGGGCACTAAAACCCTCACTGCAACCGAAGATGCCTTCCTTCGCCCCAACAACCCCGACCAGAATACAGGTAACTGGGGTCTCGATTTGGGTGGCAATCTAGAAGCCTATATTAAGTTTGATATTTCTGATATCGAATCAGCATCAAAGGCAATCTTCAGACTCTACATGAAGTCGCTTAACGACCACGGCAACAACTATATAAACGTTTATGCTGTATCTGACAATTCGTGGGAAGAAATGAAGATTACTTATAATAATGCTCCTCGTGTTGATACAGGTCTTATATGCTCTGTAAAGACTGATGAGATTAATAAGTATTATGACTTCGACGTATCCTCTTACGTTCAAAGCCGTGTTGCGCTCGGTGCAACACATATCACCTTTGTCATCGACGCTAAGCAGACCTCAAGCTACTTCCAGTTCCAAACAAGAGCAGAGGGCAATTCTCCAAAGCTTGTAATTGCACCTGCAACCGACGCTAAGCTACCCGCATACTCCCTCGGTGGCTTTAACTGGGCTGTCGGTACTGCTAACAACACCACTCAGGTTTCGACCATTCCCACAGGCTACGGCACCCTTCGTTACCTTGTCGGTGAAGAGGGCGAGATCACTCGTCCCTACGTTGGTGACAGCGCAGAGGATTACGTTCGCACCCTTGTGGTAGGCGAGAATATCCGTGTAGCTAAGGGTCAGCATATATATATTGCACAGGTCGATAGCAACAATAAGATTATCGGCTGGATGGACGTTGCCGTAGCAGACGATAAAATTTACGAATATAAGCCCACCGTTAAAAGCTATACTGCAACCGAAGACGCTCATAATAACAGAGCAGGTGATTTCGGCAAACTTGAAATCGCAACCAAACCCGGTTACTTTAAGTTCAAGGTGACCGATATGACCAAGGTCGACAAGGCTGTGCTTAACGTTTATGGTGGAGCAGGTTATTGCCGTACCTCAGGCAACCTGACCTTCTACGTATACGGACTTGGCGATGTCGAGTGGGATGAATCAACCTGGGTCAGATACACCAACGGCCCCGACATCACAAGCGACCCGATAGCCTCCTTCCGCTCATCCGAGGAGCCCACAACCCAAAACACAACCCGAACCTTTAACACTTGGTATAATATCGACGTTACCAATTACGTCAATTCAATGCTCCAAGCAGGCACAAATGAGTTTACTATCGCTATTAGAGGTTCAAACACCTCTCAGTGCGACGGCCTTGAAATTCATTCAAAGGAGGGCACCAATAAGCCCTATTTGACCTTGACTGAGGCACCTGCTCAGAGAATTTCCGTTACAGGCGTTACTCTTAGTGCCACCACTGCAGAGCTCAAGCTCGACAAGACTGTTCGCCTTGCTGAGACTATTAACCCCTCCAATGCCAATAATCAGCAGGTTACCTGGTCATCGAGCAATCCTGCAGTAGCAACCGTTGATGCAAACGGACTTGTCAGAGCCATGTCACTGGGCAGTGCAGATATCATTGTCACAACCGTCGAGGGCGGCTTTGCTGCTAAATGCACCGTCACTGTTACCGAAGAGGCCTATGTAACCGTTGATAACGCAATTCAGGCTCTCCCCGATGTAGCAGATATCACCCTTGATGATGAAGCCGATATAATCGAAGTTAACGGCCTCTTTAACGCTCTTACTTCAGAGCAAAAAGAGCTCGTAAGCCTTTCAAGTCGCACAAAGCTTGCTGATATACTTGCTAAACTCGAGTCACTCAAAAATCCCGAGGTTGAACCCGAAAATGCTGTGGGTGAGAATATCACCTGGGAGCTTATCGATCGTGTTCTCTATCTTAACGGCACCGGTGCAACCTACGATTTCGATAACGGCAACAATAGAAACCCCTTCGTAGAGCTCAGATGGGATATCGATAAGATAGTCATCGGCGATGGCATCACCCACCTCGGCAATCGCTTGTTCCGTGGTCTGAACCATACTTCTACCGTAGTATTCGGCAAAGACGTTAAGACCACCGGCTACGAG
>JAZRMJ010000101.1:0-13845 GCA_045647445.1 Acutalibacteraceae bacterium
GTAATGCGATGATCTTTTTCATAATAATACCTCCATGCCGCTGCCGTAGCGACTAAAATTAAACTGTTTGTTGTTCCCAACGGCAATTTTACTGGAAAACACAGTAGGAACCCGATTAATGCTTCTCGATGACTTCGCCGGCCTTTTTGTAGATACAGCCGGAGGGAACAAAGCCTCGAACAAGCGAAAGGGGATAGATGTTGCTATGGCGACCGATGATAGCACCGGGGCATAGCACGCTGTTGCAGCCGACCTCAACATAGTCGCCGAGCATGGCACCCATTTTGCGACGCCCTGTCTCAATCGATTGGCCATAGATTTTAACCGATATGTCGCTCTTGTCGCTTTTTACGTTTGAGGTGATGGAGCCTGCTCCCATGTGAGAGCGATAGCCAAGCACCGAATCGCCAACGTAGTTATAATGAGGAACCTGCACACTGTCGAATATAACGCAGTTTTTAAGCTCGGTTGAGTTGCCGATAACACTGCCCTTGCCGACTATGGCGCTGCCTCTTATAAAAGCACAATGCCTAACCTCGGCACCCTCGTCGATAATGGCGGGGCCGCCTATGAATGCAGTGGGGGCTACTTTAGCGCTGCGGGCTACCCAAACATTGTTGCCTCTATTCTCAAAAAGCACAGGGTCGAGGGTTGGGCCGAGCCTACAAATGAAATCTGAAATATTGTCGAGCATTTGCCACGGACTTTGCACCCCTTTAAAAAGGTCGCTTGCAATGGTGTGCTCAAGATCAAACAGCTCAGAAACAGAATATAAAGTATGCGCCAAAATAATACCTCCGATGAAAGAGCATTTAAAGCGCCCTTTACACACTAATTTTAATACAATAGCGACAAATAATCAAGAGTAATAATTAAATTTGATACATTTATCTTAATTTTGTTCTAACAATTGTGCAAAACGCACAAATGCGTGGTTTTGTGCGTTTTGCAGCCCACATTATTAAGATTTAAATATAAGGACGAATTTATATTTCGCTATTTGATAAAAATATAAAAATCAAAAAACTTTTAATCGGTAAAATGTGGAAATAATAGGTTTTGAAAGGTCGATTACATGTAAAAAACAAAGCGAAGTTTTGTGCACTGCACACAAATTACGAGGTCGGTTTTTCACGTTTCGGATAGTTTTTTGTCACTTTCTATAGTTTTTACTATTTTATTTAAACACAACGGAAAAAATGTACAAAATCAAAGAATTTATTTGACTTTGCCTAAAAACCATAGTATTATTTAAGTGAATAATTAATGGTTTATATGCGCTTTGACGGAGGGGATAATCAGTTGCCTGCTATAACCGATGAGCAGCTTTGCACCCTCGCTAAAAAGGGCGATTTAGCTGCACGAGACAAGCTTGTTGCTCGATATATTTCGGTTGTAAGCTCTAGAGCTTCTGCCTATCGACCTGTATCGGGTTCATTTGATAGAGACGACCTTGGTCAAGAGGGCTTTATAGGTCTTATCAGCGCTATCGACAGTTTTGATGAGTCGTATGGTGCGAGCTTTAGCACCTTTGCGGTGCTTAATATTGACAGGCGAATAACCGATGCCGTGCGCAGAGCGCTTCGCAAACGCAACGTGCCCGATAGCGCAAAGGTAGCGGCCGATAATTTGGTCGACGACAGTGACCCGGCCAATGCAGCCATTGCGCGCGACACTCTAAGAAGGGTGATTGAGGGGCTCAACAGCCGCACCTCTGAGCGAGAGCGCATGGTGCTCATGCTCCATTTGAGTGGATACTCTCATAGCGAGGCGGCTTCAAGGCTTGGTTGTTCACTAAAAGCGATTGAGGGGGCGCTGGCCCGAGTTCGTCGCAAGCTTAATCATTTAAAATAACCCCGACGTAGCTTAGTCTCAGCAAAGCGTTGGCCTGACAAAGATGGCGGTGCAAATCCGTCCGCGGGGATTAAAAAAATATTTATTTCAAGCGAGGTAGCTAAAAATGTTTGAAGACAAGACCCTTACATGCAAAGAGTGTGGCAATGAATTCGTTTTCACTGCAGGCGAGCAGGAGTTTTATGCAGAGAAAGGCTTCGAGAATGAGCCTCAGCGCTGCAAGGCTTGTCGCGATGCACGCAAGAACGCTAATAGAGGTGAAAGAGAGTACTTCATAGGCGTATGCGCTAAGTGCGGCGGCGAGGCTAAGGTTCCTTTCCAGCCTAACGGCGATCGTCCGATCTATTGCAGCAACTGCTTCAACGAGATCAAAGGTCAGGCATAATTAATTTTATAACAATTTTTTAACTTTGTGAGTAAGGCATTGTTAATAAAATATATGTGCTAATCAAAGCACGGTGCACCAATCAGGATGGAGCACCGTGTTTTTTTTATTATTTATTTTCGCCTACCTTATAGGCAAGGGTCATCAGGCTGTCGCCGAGATGAACGTTTTCGATTGCAACGTCGGGCAGCTCACCTGAGAAGTCATAGTGGCTGAAATTCCAAATGCCGCGAATGCCGAGGTTTTTGAGCTGCTCACCCATCTCTTTTGCAGCCGTGTTGGGAATGCACAAAACGGCTACTGCAGGCTTCTCGAGACGGCAAAACTCATCAAGACCGTCGATATGGCGAATGGGCATGCCTGCTACAAGCTGACCTGCAAAGGCCTCGTTTCGGTCAAATATGCCGACAAGGCGATAGCCTCTTGATTTAAAATCCATGTGGGTTGAGAGGGCTCTGCCAAGGTTGCCTGCACCGATGATAATGCATTTGAGGTGCTCATCAAGACCGAGGATTTTGCCAATCTCTTCGCGAAGCTGTGAAACGTTGTAGCCATAGCCCTGCTGACCGAACCCACCAAAGCAGTTGAGGTCTTGACGGATTTGACTGGCGGTAAGACCCATGCGCTCGCTAAGCTCACGGGATGAAGTGCGTATAACTCCACTTTTTTCAAGGTCGGACAAAAAGCGGTAGTATCTGGGCAGACGCCTGATTACCGAGATTGAGATTTTGTTCATTCTAAAAATACCTCGCAAAAAGATAATACATATCTATTATGAATTAAAAAGAACGGATTGTCAAGAAAAGATTGTCAAAATTGTATCAAAGAAGGCGCTGAGCCTGCTTTTGCGATGGTTGACAAAAGCGTGATTTTGTAATATCATTTAAAGTTAGAAACGCAAGGAGGATGGGCATGAACGATTACGGGTTCAACTACGTTGTTTTCGGATATTACAACGACTTTTATCGAATTCCTTATAGTGACGTTGATAAGCTCGATAACGCCGTTTATCTTTATAAACCGATAGACTCCAGCAATAAATTGCTGACCTTTTTATATAAAGCCCACTTCTCGGGTGCGCTAAACCGATTTTTTGATTTTCCCTTCAAAAGCATATGGAACGGCATGATGTTTCGCCGTCGTTTTACAACAAAGCGACCGATATGCTTCATCTTTTTTATCAGACGGTGCTATCTGCTAAAATATGGGCTCATGGAGCATCTGAAAAAGCGTTACCCCGATGCAAAGTTCGTTTGCCATTATCAGGATTTGGTTGAGCATTGCACCGACGTGTCGGTCGATTATATAAAAGAGAAGTTTGATTTGGTCTTTTCATTTGACCAGCAGGATGCTAAAAAATACGGATTTGAGTATTATCCGCTCGTTTATTCCGACTACAAGGTTAACGATGACCCCACTATAGAGCAAAGCGATGTCTATTTTGTGGGCAAGGCTAAGGATAGACTCGATGATATTATCGAAGCTTATGAGAGATTGAGCTATGCCGGTCTTAAATGCGATTTTCATATCACTGGTGTTAAAGCTGAGGATAGGCGACTTTCTGATCGCATAGATTATTGCGATAAGATGCCTTATATTGAAAATTTGAAACGCATCAAAGCAACAAGGTGCCTTTTAGAGGTTATGCAAAAAGGGGGGCACGGCTACACCCTCAGAGCGTGCGAAGCAATAATGTATGATCGCAGACTTTTGACCAATAACCCCGAGGTTAAAAGAGCGCCCTTTTATTTATCAAACAATATTGCCGTTTTTAACAAGGTGAGTGATATTGACCCTACTTTTATCACAAACGGTGATAGAGCCGTTGATTATAATTATAAAGAGAGACTGTCGCCCGTGCATATGCTCGAAGAGTGCGGGATGCGCCTTATAGGTCAAGGAGGTAAATTATGAAAGGTATAATTCTTGCAGGTGGAGCAGGCACCCGTCTTTATCCCCTCACAATGGTAGCATCAAAGCAACTACTGCCCGTTTATGATAAGCCGATGATATTTTATCCTCTGTCGACCTTGATGCTTGCAGGCATAAAGGATATTTTGGTCATTTCGACCCCGACCGATTTGCCCAATTTTGAGAAGCTACTGGGAGACGGCAGTCGCTACGGCATAAATTTGAGCTACAAGGTTCAGCCCTCTCCCGATGGGCTTGCTCAGGCTTTTCTTTTGGGCGAGGAGTTTATAGGCGACGATACCTGCGCCATGATACTGGGCGATAATATTTTTTATGGTGGTGGCTTTATTAAGAGACTGCAAAATGCCGTCAAAAATGCCCAAGAGGGCAAGGCAACCATATTCGGCTACTACGTTAACGACCCCGAGCGCATCGGTATTATGGAGTTTGACAAGGATTTCAATGTTATCAGCGTAGAAGAGAAGCCTAAATTGCCCAAATCAAACTACTGCATAACAGGTCTTTATTTTTACGATAATCGAGTTGTTGACTTCGCAAAGCAGGTAAAACCCTCTGCACGAGGTGAGCTTGAGATAACCTCACTTAATGAGATGTATCTAAACGATGGCTCACTCAGAGCCGAGATACTCGGCAGAGGCTTTGCATGGCTCGATACCGGCACTATGGATAGCCTTATTGAAGCAGGCTCTTTTGTGCAGATGGTTGAGCAAAGGCAGGGCGTTAAAATTTCTGCTCCTGAGGAGATAGCCTATCGCAACGGATGGATAACCTGTGAGCAATTAAAGGAAACTGCAAAGCTTTACGGCAAATCACCCTACGGTGAGCACCTTTTGCGCGTAGCTGAGGGCAAGGTTATATATTGAGTTTAGAACGGAGAAACTAAAATGACTATTATTGTTACCGGTGGAGCAGGCTTTATCGGCTCTAACTTTGTTTATCACATGCTGTCAGCTCAACCCGATTATCGCATCGTTTGTGTCGACTGCTTGACCTATGCAGGTAATATGTCGACCCTTAAAGAGGCGATGGAGAACCCCAACTTTAAGTTTTATAAGACTGATATCTGCGACCGTGAGGGAATCTATTCTATTTTTGAGGCTGAAAAGCCCGATGTGGTTGTCAACTTTGCCGCAGAGAGCCACGTTGATCGCTCGATTGAAAACCCCGACGTATTCCTTCGCACCAATATTATGGGCACCGCCGTGCTTATGGATGCTTGTCGCAAGTATGGCATAACCCGTTACCATCAGGTTTCGACCGATGAGGTTTACGGCGATTTGCCTCTTGACAGACCCGACCTCTTTTTTACCGAGCAGACACCTATCCACACAAGCAGCCCCTACTCATCGAGCAAGGCTGCAGCCGACCTACTCGTTCAGGCGTATCATCGCACCTACGGTCTGCCCGTTACCATCAGCCGTTGCTCTAACAACTACGGCCCCTATCACTTTCCTGAGAAGCTGATACCTCTTATGATTGCCAACTGCCTTAATAATAAGCCCTTACCCGTCTACGGCAAGGGCGAGAATGTGCGCGATTGGCTCTATGTTGAAGACCATTGCAAGGCCATCGACCTTATCATCCACAAGGGTGTAGTGGGCGAGGTTTATAACGTTGGCGGTCACAACGAGATGCGTAATATCGATATCGTAAAGCTTATTTGCAACGCACTGGGCAAGAGTGAGGAGCTTATCACCTATGTTACCGATCGTAAGGGCCACGATATGCGCTACGCCATCGACCCGACCAAAATTCATACTGAGCTTGGCTGGCTGCCCGAGACTAAATTTGCCGACGGTATTCAAAAGACCATAACTTGGTATCTTGAAAACCGTGAGTGGTGGGAGACTATTTTGTCGGGCGAATATCAGGATTATTACGAAAAGATGTACGGAGACCGATAATGAAAATTTTAGTTACCGGTGCAGGCGGATATTTAGGCTTAGGGGTAGTTAAAGCTCTGTGCGATATGGGTGCCGAGGTTATCGCCACCGATATCAACACCGAGCTTGTAGATAGCAGAGCAGAGGCTGTAAACGGTGATATTTTTGTTATCGAAAACCCCTATGACTATTTTAATAAGCCCGATGCGTTGCTTCATATGGCATATCGCAACGGCTTTGTGCATAATGCAGACAGTCACGCTGAGGATTTGCCGCTGCACTATAAATTCATAAGGAGTTTTTCTGAGAATGGCTGCAGAGTGTGCGCCATGGGCAGCATGCATGAGATTGGCTTTTTTGAGGGCGCAATCGATGAAAACACCCCATGCGCACCCCTTTCTATGTATGGCATAGCCAAAAACGCACTCAGAGCCATGCTCGAGCTGCTCTCAAAGCAGACGGGGGCACCCCTTCAATGGCTGAGAGGGTATTATATAGTAGGCGATAGCCCGAGGGGTAACTCGATTTTTGCAAAGATTGCAATGGCAGCCTCAGAGGGCAAAACCGAATTCCCCTTCACAAGTGGTGTTAATAAATACGATTTTCTCGATTATGAGGAGTTTTGTTTGCAGGTGGCAGCCGCTGCTATGCAAGATAAGGTGCTCGGCACCATCAACATCTGCTCAGGCGAGCCTGTCTCTCTTGCCGACAGGGTTGAGAGGTTTATTAAAGAAAATGGATATAATATAAAGCTGTTATATGGCGTTTACCCCGACAGACCTTATGATTCAAAGGCAGTTTGGGGCGATAACAGCCGTATTAAACAGATTATGCAGGAGGTAGCAAATGGGTCAAATTAAGGTTACCCGATTGCCTATTGAGGGTCTTTTTGTGATTGAGCCGACGGTGCACGGTGACAGCCGTGGCTATTTTATGGAGACCTATAATCAAAAGGATATGAGCGAGGCAGGGCTCAACATGACCTTTGTGCAAGACAATCAGTCAATGTCTCGCAAGGGAGTGCTTCGTGGCTTGCATTTTCAAAAGCAGTTCCCACAGGGTAAGCTTGTGCGCGTAATTAAAGGGGCAGTGTTTGATGTTGCTGTCGATTTAAGGCGCGAATCACCCACCTTTGGCCAGTGGTATGGCGTTGAGCTGACGGCTGAAAATAAAAAGCAGTTTTATATCTCCCCCGGCTTTGCGCACGGCTTTTTGGTGCTCTCAGACGAGGCAGAGTTTTGCTACAAGGCGACCGATTTTTATCACCCCGGCGATGAGAGTGGCTTGATGTGGAACGATGCCGAAATCGGAGTTGAGTGGCCTTTAGATAAGATTGACGAGCTGTTGCTCAGCGAAAAAGATAAGGTTAATCCCACCTTTGCCGAGCTAAAGGCTGATAATGAGCTTTTTAAAAATATGGGCTGAAAAACCAATAAATGGCTGTTGACATTTAGGTTAAATGCTGATATAATATCGGGGTGACAGCAAATTGTCACCCTAATATTCGGAGAAATACCCAAGTGGTGAAGGGGCTCCCCTGCTAAGGGAGTAGGTCGGTGAAAATCGGCGCGAGGGTTCAAATCCCTCTTTCTCCGCCAAAGAAGAAACCCTTGATATTGCTGGAAAAACCAGTGATACCAAGGGCTTTTTAACACTTTTTGAAGGTGTAAAAATGATAGTAAATTATCGTTGATTTTATAAAAAAGTGTGTCAAAAGCTGTGTCAAAAATCCGATTAAAAAACAGAAGCTTACTTGAGTATTTTTTATGATATAATTTTATAGGTCAAAAAATATAGGAGGGAATATTCAAATGAAGAGAATTGGATTATTCATACTAACGGTTATCATCGTTATGTGTACTATGACAAGTTGTATTATGATTCCTATATTTGAAAATTTTAAAATAGATGCAGAGACAGTTGAGTCCATTGAAATATACGATTTGTGCGAAACAAATAGCTTATATGGAAAATTTGTCGAAACCGATGCGCCTGTTTATCAAATCCCCGCAAAACAAAAACCTGAATTTTTGAACGATCTTTCGAAAATTCGTTTTTCTCAGACCATTGTTATCGTGCTTGCAGCAATAGATCCGGGTTTTTATTACGATGTATGGACTGTTCGGATAAACTATAAGGACGGTTCATATGAGTTGATATCCTCTGATGGATACGGAGAAACTTATGACAGCAACGGCGAAGTGGTCGACTGGCATCATTTTGGGTGTGATCAAGAAGAATGGTGGGCGTTTATTGGCAAATATGTTCCTGAAGATATATTTAATCATCCGCATGAATCAAAGTGAATTTGTATCAAAATAGGGTTGTTTGCCAAACAAAAGGATTTGCCAAAAGGCAGGTTGTTATAAGGGCGATAAAAGCTACGATGGATTTCATCGTGGCTTTTTCTTTGTTTATCTGATAGAACAAGCATCGCATTAGTAAAAACAAATGCTTTCTTGGTGATACCCAAAATCTTTTACAGCAAAGCGAAGTAAGCAAGTGATGTTTTATTCGCCTAAAAACTGTCTGTAGTACAAATAATTAAGGATATTGGCTGCCAATCGGTCGGTGTAGCTCCTATCACTTTGGAGTCTGATTTTTTATTTAGAACCCATCAACCAAACAGACTGCACAGCTTATTGAAAGCTGCATTTTTATCTGCTATACTAAAATTAGCGTATAAAACCATCTGATTTTGCTATAGAGGTGAAGGTTATGACGATTGATTTATTCACAGCGCAGGGTGAATCTTTCAGCGAAACTGCGTGGGATATTTATCCTCGCCCTCAAATGCGCAGAGACAGCTTTTTGAGCTTAAACGGAGAGTGGCAGCTGACCCCATCCAGCTGCCAAGAGGCTTACAAAATCATAGTACCCTTTTGCCCCGAGAGTCTGCTCTCTGGGGTTAATAAGCATTTTCAAGACAGCGCCACCCTCTGCTACAAAAAGAGCTTCACTTTGCCCGAGGGTTTTAATTGTGGCAGAGTGCTGCTGCATATTGGTGCTTGCGACCAGACAACTGAAATCTTTTTAAACAAAAAGCCCATAACAAAGCATATCGGTGGCTACACAAGTATAACTGCCGATATCACCGACGCCCTCGAGAGCGACAACCAAATCGAGATTTTTTGCACCGACAATCTGCGAGATAAAGCTATGCCCTACGGCAAACAGACCCTAAAGCGTGGTGGAATGTGGTACACCCCCGTTTCGGGTATATGGCAAAGCGTTTGGCTCGAGAGCGTTGCAGAGCGCTATATCGAAAACATAGATATTAAGGTCGACCTAACGAGCGCCACCATAACCGTCACCCCGCCACAAGAGGGCGTCATCCTCTGCGAGGGGGTCGAATATAAATTAGCCGACGGCGTAGCCGTTATAAACCCCGAAAAGCCACGGCTTTGGAGCCCCGAGCAGCCGATTCTATACGACTTTACGGTAATAACCGACACCGATAGGGTAGAGAGCTATTTCGCCCTGAGAACCATCGAGGATAAAATAATCGACGGCATTCACCGTCTTTGTCTAAACGGCGAGCCATACTTTTTTCACGGGTTGCTTGATCAGGGCTATTGGCAAGATGGAATATACACCCCTGCTCACCCCTCATGCTACGCAGAGGATATTTTGGCGATGAAATCGCTCGGCTTTAACACCCTGCGCAAGCACATCAAGGTCGAGGCTGAGGAGTTCTATTATCAATGCGACAGGCTCGGCATGATAGTCTTTCAGGATATGGTCAACAATGGTAACTATTCATTTTTGCGCGATACGGCTTTGCCGACCATCGGTCTGCAGCGCCTGCCTGATAAAAGCATGCATAAGGATGAAAGGGCGCGCAGCATGTTTTTGCAATGCATGAGCGAGACGGTCGCACAACTCAAAAACCACCCCTGCATTCTCTATTGGACTATCTTCAACGAGGGTTGGGGTCAGTTTGACAGCGACAAAGTTTACGAAATAATGAAGAATTTCGATGACAGCCGAATTATCGACTCAACCTCAGGCTGGTTCAGGCAAAAAAAGAGTGATGTTGACAGCCGACACATCTATTTTACCTCATGGAAGGCTCTCAAAAAATCTGATAAACCACTGGTGCTCAGCGAATTCGGTGGCTACGCTCTGCCCATAGAGGGTCACCTCTTTAACCCCGATAAGGCTTATGGCTACAAGGCATGTAAATCGGTTGAGCATTTTCAAGGAGCAATAGCCGAGCTTTATCGCTCAAAGGTTTTGCCTGCTATAGATAGGGGGCTTTGCGCTGCCATTATCACTCAGCTTAGCGACGTTGAGGATGAAATTAACGGCTTTTTGACCTATGATCGCAAGGTTAATAAGGCAGATAAACAAGAGATGCTAGCAATTGCAAAAGAACTTCAGCTTGCTATTAAGCGTTGATAAAATAAATAAGCTGTGATATAATTAAACAAATCAATTTTAGGAGGTAACAGTTATGGCTATTATCATGAGGCTTTTATTAATAATTATTTTAGTGCTGTTTGTTTTGGCGTTGCTTGTTCTTTTAATCGGAGGCTGTGCTGCAGTGCTTATATTTGTGCTTTTAAAGAGCAAACCCAAAAAAGGCGCAGAGCCGAATACCCCTGCACCCACTGAAACGAAAAAATAATTAAAAAAGGGTCGCAGGCTAGCCTGCCCCCCTTTTGCTTTGTATGGCGATACATGAATCGACCGTGACGGATGAGGTGGCTTTGACTGCCTGTGCACCGTGGCACCCCAAAAATTACAAAAATTTTCTTCTTTGTGTAAGATTTGAAATTTGTTTTTCGACTATATAGGTGAAAAGACCTTAAAAACCATTCAGGAGGTGATTTGATGGAAGACAAAAAAATCGTTGAGCTTTATTGGGAGCGAAATGAGTCTGCAATAAGCGAGAGCGAGGCAAAATACGGCAACTACTGTCGCGCTATCGCCTACAACATATTATCCTCTAACGAAGAAACCGACGAGTGTTTGAGCGATACCTGGCTCGGAGCGTGGAATGCCATTCCACCTGCAAGACCTCTGAAGCTCATGAGCTTTTTAGGTCGCATAACCCGTAACCTCGCCATCGACCGATATCGACATGATAAAGCCATTAAGCGCACAGGTGAGGTAGAATGCGCCATCGATGAATATTTTGAGTGCATCCCAAACGGCGATGCATCAATCGAGGATGAGCTCGAGCTGAAGCAGGCAATCAATCGTTTTCTCTCTAAGCTCGATATTCGCACTAGGGTTATATTCATGCGCCGTTATTGGTATTCAATGAGCGTTAGCGATATTGCAAAAGGAATGCGTCTTTCAGAAAATCACGTTAGCGTTACGCTACATAGAACGAGAAACAAATTTAAAGCATATCTGACAAAGGAGGGTGTACTTTTATGAACAAAAAAGATTGGTATCGAGCATTAAATCATGCTGATGATAAATATATTGCCGAAGCCCACCCAAAGAAGGTTATAAAATCGCAAAAGCCACTTAAAATCGTTATGTCGGTTGTGGCTGCATGCGCCTGCTTTTTGATTGTTTTTAGCAGCATGCTGCTTTTTACACCCTACAGCACCACTCCGCCGAGTGTTGCAGCCTATGCCGATAGCGAATATTATGACCTGATTAAAGAACTCAACGTGCTGACCTTTTCACCCCCTGAGCACAAAAACAATGCTCATTGGCTTTTTGATAAGGCAAAAACCTTTGCCGAAAACACCTTAGAGCACGTGTTTGGCTTTTCTCTTCTTGAATCCACAGATATAAGCAATGATAACATCCCCGGAGGTATGGGTGGTGGTGGAATTTATAACGAAATCACCGACAATCAGGCTGAGGGAGTTATAGAGGCTGACCGCATTAAGCGCAGCGATAAACACATCTTTTATCTTGATGGCAACACCCTCAGAGCCTATTCAATCGACAAAGATAATTCAAAAGAGGTTGGAAGTTACACAATTGAAAATTTGAGCAGATATAAATATTCCGTTAGTTACTGGGAATTTTATCTTTCAAACGATTGCAAAACGGTAACGGTAATTACAGAACAAGGTGCTAAAATCAGGGGTGAGTATGAGGCCGACGTTAAAGTTATTTCGCTCGACGTTTCTAACCCCTCTAAAATCACAAAGAAGGATGAATTCATCCTTTCGGGCTCATATAAAACCTCTCGCCAAAAGGGTGATACCATTTTGCTGATGAGTCGGTTTAGCGTCGAAAAACCTAATTTTGCTGATGAGCGCACCTTTGTGCCTTATATTGATGAGGGCTACGGACCCTGCCCTCTGCCTGCAAAGGATATTATCACAGCCGAGAAGTTTGATAGCGCTAAATACACCGTTATGATAAAAATTAATGCCAACACTCTTAAGGTTGAGGGTCAGGCAGCCTATTTGTCTTATAGCGATATAGTTTACGTATCCCAAGATCACGTTTTTGTGACTAATAGTTTTGATCACGAAATAAAGCGTGATGGCGACATAGTCACCGAGGTTGCAAGAACCGAGATTTCATGCATATCCTACAAGGGCTACGGGTTTGATTGCAAGGGCAAGGTGATGGTTGACGGCTATGTTAACGATCGCTGGGCTTTGGATGAATATAACGGAATTTTAAGACTTGTTACAACCACCAGCATTGAAAAGAAAGAAGAAATAAAAGAAGGTAACCAAACCTATTATTTTAGTAGGGATGGCGAGTTGAACGCAAATCTTTATTGCATTGACCTTGCAAATTTCGAGGTAGTGGCATCGGTTCTCCAATTCGCACCTAAGGATGAGCTGGTCAGGTCGGTAAGATTTGATAAGGATATGGCTTATGTTTGCACCTCTATTGAACTTAAAGACCCCGTATTTTTCTTTGATTTGTCTGATTTAAACAACATCACCTATAAGGATACAGGCACAATCGAGGGCTTCTCAACCTCGCTGATTAACCTCGGTGAAGGATATCTGCTTGGAATTGGTCGAGCAGGCGGATGGAGTGATTTTAAGATAGAGGTTTATAAAGAGGGCGAGGATATGGTTGATTCGGTATGCTCCTATGATGCTGGCGATGTCTATTATTCGACCGAATATAAATCCTATTATGTTGATAGAGCCAACCAACTTATAGGCATCGGCATTGTGGATTACTATTGCCCCGACGATGAAAAAACCCGTTACATCGTCTTGCATTTTGATGGCGAAAAACTTAAAAAGGTGGTTAACACCTCGCTAAATGCAGATCCCGAGCAAATGAGAGGAGTTTATATCGACGGATATATGTATATGTTTGGCAACGATGACTTTAAGGTCGAGAAGGTTTTTGATTAAAATAAAACAGCAAAAAAGGTCGCAGTTAGGCGTTGTACCCGTAAGGATACAACGCCAGTTTTATTCGCCTTACAGCGAGTCGTATTGCTTCGCAGTTATATTCGGCTAAAAGCCGAGTGTTATTCGCTTTGCGAGTTTAGGAGCGAATAAAATATCACTAAAACCGAAAGGTTTTAATATCACTTTGCCGATAGGCAAAATAACACTGTGAGACCTGTCTCACAATATCACTATTAAAATATTTTTTGAGACAGTAAAACGGATGTGCAGAAATTCTACACATCCGTTTAATATTTGTCTCATACCATTACAAGCAGGACATTTAGGCGCCCAAATGTTACTTGTTAGGAGAGCCTAAAACCCTTTTCTAAACAAATATCACCTATTCGATAAATTGGATTTTATTTAATTGCTTTCATTAATCCATTTCTTTGACCAAGCAAACAATGTTTCGGACATCAAATTGAAATCTACCCTTCCGCCATTT
>JAZRMJ010000102.1:0-6722 GCA_045647445.1 Acutalibacteraceae bacterium
ATACAACCACGGTAACGACTCAGGCTGGGATAACTGCACCTACTTTAAGTGTGGCGCTCCCATTGAGGGGCCCGACCTATCGGCATATCTTGTGCTGTGCTGGGATGAGCTGGCTGTTTTGGCCGAAAACCTCGCAATGGCTGACAAGGCTAACGAGCATCGCAAAAGAGCCGATAAACAATTATCTGACCTTATTGAGCATAGCTGGGATGGCGACCACTTTCACACCTATCAGAGTGGCACCCACAACGAGATGGATGATTGCGACAGCCTGCTCCCATATCTGCCGATACTGCTCGGAGATAGACTGCCTAAAGAGATTTTTGACAAGATGGCTTCTGACCTTGCCGAGGATGGTCGCTTTCTCACTTCCTACGGTCTTGCAACCGAGAGCGTTAAGAGCCGTCACTATGTGAGTGACGGTTATTGGAGAGGGCCGATTTGGGCTCCAGCGATGATGTTTATTATTGAGGGTCTTTATAAGGGTGGCAAAATCGATTTTGCAAAGGATTTGGCTGAGCGCTTCTGCTCAAACTGTGCCAAAGAGGGTTTTGCAGAAAACTTTGATGCTACCTCAGGTCAGGGCCTGCGCGACAGAGCCTACACCTGGACTTCGAGCGTATTTTTAATTCTGGCAAAGAATTATCTTGACTAAATTAAAAGCCCCACCCTGGCACCTTTTGCAAGGAAGATGCCACTTGTTGGGGCTTTTAATGTTGACAGTGTATATATTTTGATTTAAAATAAACATACTATCTTTATGGAGGCTTCCACTATGATTATTACTACTCAAAAGCTTTTTGATTCAGCAAAGCTACCTCAAAAGAATATTGACGGCATCACCACCACCCTTTTTGCTTGCCTTATAGGTGACGATGACGGTTTTATCGATATTGAGCCTCATTCCTCTTGCAGAATCACTACCGGTCTTAGCATGACCATTCCTGCCGGCTATGTTGCTATTATTTATCCTGATAGCGCGCTTGCTGACGAGCAGGGTCTTGATATTGCAGGTGGCATTGCCATTCGCTCTGCTATCGATTCAGGTGAAATGAGTGTTATGCTCCACAATGAGTCGGATTACACTCGCACCATCGTAAACGGTCAGGCTATCGCAAGAATGCTTATTATGCCTGCTGTTGCAGTTGATTTTGCTTGAAAATAATTTTTAGGGGCTGTGTCAGATGGATTTTTCAAAGCTTACTGCCTACCTTGAAACCCTAACTGCTTGTGGTATTCCTGCTGCTGAGATGCATATATCTCTCGACGGCAAACCCGTTTATAGCCACATTGTCGGCTACTCCGATATCGGCGCCACTAAAAAGGCAACACCGAGCGACACCTATCGAGTTTTTTCTTGCACTAAGGTGATTACTGCCGTTTGCCTTATGCAATTAGTCGAGAAGGGTCTTGTTGAGCTGGATGCGCCGATTACCCGTTATCTGCCTGATTGTTCAAGCTTTACCATCAAAGAGGGCGACTCAATTCGCCCTGCAAAAAGCGCGCCTACCATTTGTCAGCTTCTTTCTATGACGGGGGGCTTTGACTACAACCTAAACGTTGAGCCTGTGAGCCTTGTTAATAAGACCGGCAATGCCACAACCATGCAGATTATATCTGCTCTCACAAAGTCTCCATTGCAGTTTGACCCCGGTGAGGGTTATTGCTACAGCCTTTGCCTTGACGTTATTGGCGCAATTATCGAGGCTGTGTCAGGCATGAGACTTGGCCAATACATGCAAAAAAATATTTTTGAGACACTTGGCATGAAGGATATCGGATTTAATGACGACAGCCTTATCAATAGGCTTAGCGCTTACTATCGCTTTGACGGTGGATTATATCGCCCTATCCCCTGCGATGAAAAGGCAGGTTTCCTTATTTCTGATAATTTTGAGAGTGGTGGTGGAGGCCTTATCTGCACTGCAAGTGAATATGCAAAATTTGCTGCAGCGCTCTCAAACAACGGTGTGTCGGCAGATGGATACCGACTTATATCCCGTGAGAGCATCGACAAGATGCGAACTCAGCACCTAAACGAGGCTCAGCAGAGTCGATTTATTCGCACTGTCGGCAAGCCGGGTTACGGCTACGGCCTTGGCGTGCGCACCCTTATTAGCCGTGAGATTTCGGCAGGTCGAAGCCCTCTCGGTGAATTCGGATGGGATGGCATGGGTGGTTGCTACACTCTTATTGACGTCGAAAATAAAATTGGCATTTTCTTTGCAATGCATGTGGTCGGCTGCGACTACGCCTATCAATACGTTCACCCGAGACTTCGTGATTTTACCTATGAAGCGCTAAATAAGTGATTTGAGGTGAGAGCCATGTTTTTATACGATACTCATGTTCACTCCAGCGAATGCAGTGCCTGCGCAGGCAGCACTGCCAGAGAGATGGTCAGAGCCTACAAAGAGGCAGGCTACTCGGGCTTTGCGCTGACCAACCACTTCTATCACGGCAACACGGCCATCGACCGAAACAATGAATGGCGCGATTTTGTTCGCCACTACTATGACGCTTATCTGGCAGCTGTGGACGAGGCGCAAAAACTCGATTTTGACGTCTTTTTCGGCATTGAGGAGCATGTCGGCAACGGCAAGGAATTTCTTGTTTACAATATAGATTATGAGGTGCTGTGCAATCTGCCGGAGCTTCGTGATGCCGACCGACAGACCTTTATCGACATCATCCATTCGGCAGGTGGCTTCATCGTGCATGCCCACCCCTATCGCAACCGGAGCTATATGGGCGGCTTTGTCGAGCCCGAATTCAGCGGTTGTGACGGCATAGAGGTATTTAACTATTCCAACCACAGCGAAGAAAACAAGCTTGCATTAGATGCGGCCAAAAAGCTGGGGCTTGTTATGACAGCAGGCATGGATAATCACCACGCAGGGCTTACGCCCGACAGCGGTGTGATCCTTGCAGAGCGCGCAACGACCTCACAGCAGTTTGTCGATGCACTCAAGCGCCCCGACACGCGCTTGCTCTGTAAATGGTCATATAAATAATCGAAACCGCAGAAGTATAATGCTTCTGCGGTTTTTTATTATAGCAATTTGATTTCGCTACGCTCGAAATATTCGGGCAATGCTCTCGGGTCGGTAAGCGGAGTCCAATTAATAATAGCATGGACGGGCGCATTTACATCACAATCGGGGTGGTCGAGGTCATAATAGTCGATGTTATTCAGCTCAACCTCTGTGAAAGATTGGCGCTGAGGTCCACGGTGCTGTAATGCAAACTCGATATACTCGTGGCGGAAGAATTGACCTGAGCCTTGCTTTATCATCACGCAATTTTCGATAACCGTGTCGTCGAGGTGACCCTGCACGATGTCACGGTTATGGCTGTTATAAAAGACACAGCCACGTACTATACCGCCCTCTGTGCGGTGAGGACTGCCACAGTCGCACAACGCAAGGCTGCATTTATGGTTGCCGATACCGTCTTCGAGCGAGACACAGTGTATCACTCTGTTGTTGTACATTGCAGGTGCATCCTCATATTGACAGAGCAGGTATCCTGCTCCGTCGTTCAAAAAGCTCAGGCAGCACTCGATAACGCTGTTGGTGGTGCCACCGTCAAAATCAAAGCCGCCGCCGTCGGTCTTGCCCCATTGGGTGCGGTTGTCGTGAGAAATACAGTATCTTATAACCGCACGGTCGGTGTGTGCAGTCCAAATACCGACGGGCCCGTTAAATTCCTCATTTTGCATATCCCATCCGTTATATGCCGCTTCACAGAACTCAACAAGCACATCCCGTGCACCGTCGAGCAGTATGCCGTTACCGCTGTGATTATCTGTTATAGTCGGGTCGCCTGCGTTGTTGAGCGCCCTGCAGTCACGTATTGTAATATTACGGGAAACATTCTTCACATCATCCCATGTAGCGAGGATGCCGCAATAGCCGTTATCATGGGCGCATACGCGCTCAACGCGCACTTCTTGTGCTCCGCACAGCTCAACTCCGGCACGTTGAAAGCCGTATGCCTCGCAATCTTCAATAATGATATTCTGACCGCCTATAACCTGAAAGCCGACTCCCTGCTTGTTTTCATATTTTCTGCCGTCACCGCGGACATTCAAGCCACGTATTGTGCAGTTGACGCAGTCGGTCAAGGTGCATCCGTTTCCAATTCCTCCGTCAAGCACGGCTCCTTCCTCGCCCGTTATGAGCAGATCACTGAGCCCTTTCAACTTAAGCGGAGGATGAACACCTGCCTGAAGCCTGAGCTCGTCTGAAGCTTTAAGCATAGCTACAGCCTGACTGAGGGTCAAGGCTTTGCCGTCTACTATATAAACCATAATCAAACCTCCGTTATACCAACGTCACCCAACGCATTGTTTTATTACAGTTTACAACAACAGTGCTCAAAACACAACACCATAAACAAAAAAATCACCCAAGTGCCCGTTAAGAACACTTGGGTGATGAGTAGGTTTGACTAAGCAATTAAATTACTTAAGCTCGACCTTTGCGCCGACCTCTTCAAACTTAGCCTTGATAGCCTCAGCGTCTTCCTTAGAAGCAGCCTCTTTGAGGGTCTTGGGAGCAGCGTCAACGAGAGCCTTTGCCTCACCGAGGCCAAGACCGGTAACTTCGCGAACAACCTTGATAACCTTGATCTTCTCTGCACCAACGTCAGCAAGAACAACGTCGAACTCGGTCTTCTCTTCTGCAGCAGCAGCACCGGCAACGGGGCCAGCAGCAACAACAGCAGCAGCAGCGGTAACGCCAAACTTCTCCTCAACAGCAGATACGAGCTCAGAAAGCTCAAGAACAGTCATTTTTTCGATTTCAGCTATGATAGCTTCGATTCTCTCAGATGCCATTTTAATTTACCTCCAAAATAAATTTGATTTTTTAATTTAATTATTCTGCAGAAACTTCTTCTGCGGGGGCTGCGCCGTCTTTATCGGCTACTGCCTTAACAACGCGTGCGAATGCAGCGATGGGGGCCTGGAATACATTGCAGACCATAGAGAGAAGAACCTCTCTGGTGGGGAGCTTTGAAAGAGCAATAAGCTTATCGAGATCGATAACCTCGCCGTCAAGGAAGCCACCCTTAAGATTGAAGTTTTCGTGAGTCTCAGCGAACTTGCCGAGGATACGAGCAGCTGCGACGTGGTCGTCGGTGCTGGTTGCGATAGCAGTGGTACCGGTAAGAACCTCGGTCAGACCGCTAAGGCTGGTATCTTTAACTGCGAGCTCGAGCATGGTGTTTTTTTCTACGGTGTAGATAACGCCTGCCTCACGAAGCTCCTTACGCAACTTGGTATCGTCAGCAACGTTGATACCGCTATAGTTAACGATAACACCTGCGCATGCTGAATCGAGACGCTCCTTAAGAGCTACTACCTGTTGCTTCTTTGCTTCAAGAATTGCCTGGCTTGCCATATTTTCACCTCCGTTGTAAAAAGAATACCTGCTCCCGACAGGGGAACAGGTATTGCTAATACAACTATAAGCACAATTAGTGCGAATTTTGTTTAGTAAAACCCTTTCCCTCGGTAGGCGGTTGCCCGTTAGGCTGAATAATCAGCACCTACTGTCTTTGGTCAAGAACAGTTTGTATTGTAACACAAACCTTACGGCTTGTCAACACCAAAATTAGCCAACCTTATTGGGGTTGATCTTGATGCCGGGGCCCATGGTAGTAGCAACTACGCAAGAGCGAACATACTGACCCTTTGCTGCTGCGGGCTTAGCCTTGATGATAGCACCGAGCAGAGCGTCAAAGTTCTCTTGGAGCTTCTCAGCACCGAAAGAAACCTTGCCGATGGGGCAGTGGATGATGTTGGTCTTGTCAAGACGGTACTCAATCTTACCTGCCTTTGCCTCGGTAACAGCCTTAGCAACATCGGGGGTAACGGTACCAGCCTTGGGAGAAGGCATCAAGCCACGGGGGCCGAGAACCTTACCAAGACGACCAACAAGGCCCATCATATCGGGTGATGCGATAACAACGTCGAAATCCATCCAACCCTCAGTCTGGATCTTGGTTACATACTCTTCAGCACCGGCGAAATCAGCACCGGCATCGAGAGCTGCCTGAACAGCATCGCCCTTGCAGATAACGAGCACACGAACGTCTTTACCGGTACCGTTGGGCAGAACAACTGCACCACGAACCTGCTGATCAGCGTGACGTGAGTCAACACCCAGACGAACGTGAACCTCTACGGTCTCGCCAAACTTGGCGATTTTGGTTTTAATTGCGAGGGCAAGTGCCTCGCACACTTCATAAAGCTTAGAGCCCGCAACGAGCTTTTTGCTATCGGTATATTTCTTACCATGTTTCATTATAATTTACCTCCCAACAAGTGGTTAAATCGGATTATTGTACCTCCCACCCGGGATATTTACCCCGGAGCAGTCAAGTATTAGTCGACAACTTCGATGCCCATGCTGCGTGCAGTACCGGCGATCATGCTCATAGCAGTGTCGATGTTTGCAGCATTAAGGTCGGGCATTTTGGTCTCGGCGATCTTACGAACCTGCTCTTTGGTAATCTTTGCTACCTTTGTCTTGTTCGGTACACCCGAAGCAGTCTCGATTCCGCAAGCCTTCTTGATAAGAACAGCTGCAGGAGGAGTCTTGGTGATAAAGGTAAACGAACGGTCGGCATAGACCGTGATAACGACGGGGATGATCATACCTACGTCGTTTTTGGTGCGCTCATTAAATTCCTTAGTGAACGCCATGATGTTAACA
>JAZRMJ010000103.1:0-1737 GCA_045647445.1 Acutalibacteraceae bacterium
AGTGCCATGAGTCATTGATGCAGTCATAGAAAGCACCATACCAAAGCAATGGTACATAGGCACCTGAATCATCATTCTATCTGCAGTAGAAAGATCCATATGGTCACCGATGTACTTACCATTATTTACTACGTTATAGTGGGTAAGCATAACACCCTTGGGGAATCCTGTAGTGCCCGAAGTATACTGCATATTGCAAACGTCGTCTTTATTAACAGCAGCGGCCATGCGATAAACCTCTTCAACAGGAACCTGAGCTGAGCGCTCAACAGCCTCTTCCCACACAAGGCATCCTGTCTGTCTGAAGCCAACGCTAATTACGTTGCGAAGGAAGGGCAAACGACGTGCATGTAAAGGCTGACCGCGTTTGATGTTAGCAAGTTCAGGGCAAAGCTCAGCTATAATATCACCGTATCTGCAATCCTTTGCACCCTCGGTCATAATAAGTGTATGGGTATCTGACTGACGAAGCAGATACTCTACCTCGTGAATCTTATAGGCAGTATTAACGGTAACCAATACGGCGCCGATTTTAACAGTTGCCCAAAACGCAATATACCACTGAGGAACATTAGAAGCCCAAACAGCTACGTGGCTACCTGCTTTAACGCCCATAGAAATCAAAGCTCTGGCAAAAGTATCAACGTCATCTCTGAATTCTGAGTAGGTTCGAGTGTAATCCAAAGTAGTGTATTTAAATGCATATTGATCAGGAAATTCTTCAACCAAACGGTCAAGCACTTCAGAGAAGGTCAAATCGATAAGACGATCCTTCTCCCAAATAAAGCTACCGGTATGAGCACGGTTAAAATAAAGTGTCTTTTCGTTGCGAGAGATTGCACCAAACTGCTTCATGTAGTTAACAAATTGAGAGAATATAATCTCCATATCGTCGAGTTCAGGGCACCATTCAGGATCCCAAACAAGAGAGATAAAGCCATCAAAGTTAACCGAGCGAAGCGCAAGCATCAAATCGGCAATCGGAAGCTCGCCCTCACCTGCAAGGCAATATTCAACGCCATCGTCGGTAGCACGAGCATCGGTAAAATGAACGTGACGAACATAAGCACCAAGGTTATTAATAACTTTTTCGGGTGTTTCGTTGCAGCCAAAGAATGCTGCGGAGAAATTCCACAACGCTGCAAGATTATCACTTGCGAAGCTATCAAGCATATCACGAAGCAATGCAGTATTGCAGAAAAGACCTGCAGTTTCAAGCAAAATGGTTACGTTCTTTTCTTCAACAATAGGCATTACTCTTTTGATAATAGATGCAACGTTATCAACAGCAGCGTCCTTATCGTTAGAGTCAAGAGCTCTGATTCTGATATTGGGAATATTGAGATTTGATGCAATTTCAATGCACTTTTCTATCTCTTTAACAGAATCGTCTGCGCACTTGCTATCAGCAATATTAATTATCGAATCAATACAAGGAAGAGAGAGCTTATTCTCATAAAGTCTGCGCAAAGTTGCTGCGCTACCATATCCATGGAAAGCACCATCCTTTTCGCTGAAAAGACGGTTATTGATATTATGAAGTTCAATTCCTTCAAAACGTAAATCGGATGCAATATTACAAAAATCTTCAAAAGTATAGTCGTGCCAACCTTTGGTTGAAAAAGACAGATTCATTTAATTATGCCTCCTCATAAACAATCTTGTTAACAGCATTGATATAGGCACGAATGCTTGCTCCGATAATATCGGTTGAAATGCCGTTACCTGAATAAAGCT
>JAZRMJ010000104.1:0-12835 GCA_045647445.1 Acutalibacteraceae bacterium
TGCCTATATTATAGCAATGGGCCAAATAAAAAACAAGGCGCATATAATTGAAAAGGGTCGAACTTTGTGATATAATTCTGTTTAAGGAGTGATCTTTTTGAAACTATTATTTAAACAAAGATTATTTTCGTGGTTTGACAGCTACAACGTTTATGACACAAACGGTGATGTTGTCTACACCATCAAGGGTCAGCTGGCGTGGGGTCATTGCTTCAAAATCTTCGATGCAAACGGCAACTATCTTGCAACCGTCAAACAGCGAATTTTAACCTTTTTATCAAGATACGACCTCTATATGGGCGATAAACAATTTGGTTGCATAACCAAAGAGTTCACCTTCTTTAGGCCTAAGTTTAACATAGATTTCAACGGCTGGCGAGTCGAAGGCAACTTTTGGGAGTGGGATTATGATATCGTAACTCACGATGGCGCTCACGTTGCAACCGTATCCAAAGAGGTTTTCAACTTGACCGATACCTACACAATCGATGTCGAACGAATGGATGATGCGCTCTATGCCCTCATGCTGGTTGTGGCTATTGATGCCGAAAAATGCTCTCGCGATAATTAAGAGGTGAGTTTTCAATGTCTGTTAAAGCAGTGCTTTTTGATTTAGACGGCACCCTTTTGCCAATGGATCAAGACGTTTTTATAAAAGCATATTTTAAGGGGCTTTCGACCCATCTTGCTCCTCACGGCTACGACCCCAAACAGCTTGTCGGCGCAGTATGGGCAGGCACCGAATCGATGATAAAAAATGATGGTGCCAAAACAAACGAAGAGGCCTTTTGGGATACCTTCTGTCAACTTATGGGTGAGCACACCCGTCAGGATGAGCCTAAGTTTGACGCCTTTTATCGCACCGAGTTTGATAAGGTTAAAGAGGTTTGTGGCTTCGACCCCAATTCTGCAAAGATTATTCAAAAACTAAAATCAAAGGGAGTGAGACTTGTCCTCGCAACCAACCCGATTTTTCCCGCCATTGCAACTCAAAAAAGGATGTCATGGGCAGGTCTCGACCCTCAGGATTTTGAGATTTACACCACTTACGAAAATATCGGTTTATGCAAACCGAATCCCGAGTATTATCTTGAGCTGACTCAAAGACTTGGTGTCGACCCGACCGAATGTTTAATGGTCGGCAACGACGTCGGTGACGATATGGTTGCCTCAACAATCGGCATGAAGACCTTCCTTCTAACCGATAATCTTATCAACAAAACCGAAGAGGATATCTCCTCTTATCCAAACGGTGGTTTTGATGAGCTAAATAGCTTTATCGACCAAATAATGGCTTAAAATCAGTCCTTTTAAAGACTGTAGAGAGCCTCTCTACCGACAGTAGAGAGGCTTTTTTCTTTGGTAGGTTGAGTAAACTGCTTTAAATGGGTACTATAAGCAAGGCTTTTAAAGCCGTTTTAAACCATTCCCATCGAAAGGAAACTACAGCCGATGAACATTAAAATTGTAACCGATTCTTCAGCCGATATTTTGGAGCTTGAGGGCGTCAAGTTTGAGAGTGTTCCCCTTAAAATAATAACTGCAAAGCAGGAGTATGTTGACTCGAGCGAGCTCGATGTTTACACCATGACCTCAGACCTTAAAAACTATAACGGCAGGTCGTCAACCTCATGCCCCAATGTTAATGATTGGCTCTCAGCCTTTGAGAATGCAGAGAGAGTTATATGCGTCACCCTGACCTCAGGTCTTTCGGGTAGCTATAATGCCGCTTGTCAGGCAAAGCTTATTTATGAGCAGGATAACCCCGATTGCAAGGTTTTTGTGCTTGATTCATTGTCAGCAGGCCCCGAGCTCGGCCTTGTCGTTCAAAAGGTTGCTCAGCTTGTAGCCGAGGGCGAAGAGTTTGATAGCATCTGCAAGCAGATAACAAGCTACTCTAAAAAAACCGGTCTTTTGTTTGTGCTCGAATCACTAAAGAATCTTGCCAACAACGGCAGAGTCAACCCCCTCGTTGCCAAAATGGCAGGCATGCTCGGTATCAGAGCGGTAGGCAAAGCGAGCGATAAGGGTGAGTTTGAAATGCTCGGCAAGGCTAGGGGAGAGGCAAGCGCTCTTTCAAGCGTGGTTGAGCACCTCAAAGAGTTTGGCCTTGAGCATGGCAAGGTGCGTATTGGACATTGCTATAACGAAAAGGCTGCTAAAATGCTCAAGGATTTAATTCTTGCAAAACTGCCCAAGGCTCAGGTCGAGCTTTATAGCTGCAGAGGACTATGCAGCTTCTATGCCGAAATGGGTGGTCTTTTAATCGGATACGAAAAGTGTTGACTTAATGCCCACAATGATCTAAAATAGTTGCAGGTGAAACAGTTTCATCTGCAACTATTTTTTTATGAGGTGCTTTATGGCAAGTGTAATGCGCAAAATGAACGTTCTCAGCCGCTGTGAGGATATATATAGGTCTCGTCAATCGACCGAGGGTCTGCAGGGCATATATCATAGCTACGTTTTTGCAATAAGCAAAACGCCGGGTCTGTCTCAGGATGGGCTCGCAAAATACCTTTGCATCAACAAAAGCAGTGTAACCCGTCACCTCTCTTATCTTGAAGAGAGAGGCTACGTTGAGCGCAAGGTGAGCGAAAAGGATAAAAGAGAGCTGCTCGTCTATCCCACCGAGAAGCTGATTAACGCAAGACCCGAAATAGCCAATATAACCGGCCAATGGAATGAGCTTATCGCCTACGATATTTCGCCCGATGAGCTAGAAGCTTTCCACGTGGTGCTCGACAAAATGGTCAATAGAGCAACCGAGCTAATCTATTCGGGGGATAAAACAAAATGAAACGGATTTTACAATATTTAAAGCCTTATAGATGGCGAATGCTGATAGGCTTTACAATCAAAATGAGTGGAGCTATCTCAGAGCTTATGCTACCCTATATTTTAAGTCACATTCTAAAGGATGTTTTGGGTGGCTATTTAGGAGATATCTTTATTTGGGGTATCGTTATGATATTCTTTTCTGCCATGGCATGCATTCTCAACATAATAGCCAATCGCAAGGCAGCGAGCGTGTCACGCGACTTTGCAGAAAAAATGCGCAGAGAATTGTTTATTAAAACTTTGCGGCTTTCTGCTGCTCAAACTGACCGATTCACCATCCCATCCCTCGAATCACGCATCACAACCGATACCTACAACGTTCATAATTTTTTAAACATGATGCAGAGGCTTGGTGTCAGAGCCCCCATAATGCTTGTCGGCGGCATAATTATCACCCTTATTATGGATGCCCGTCTGGCGCTGACTATGATAGCCGTGCTGCCACTTATATTTTTGACGGTGTGGATTGTATCTATGAAGGGCGTACCCCTCTATGCCAAGGTGCAAAGCTCGGTCGACTCGATGGTTCGTGTTGTCAGAGAGGATACTCAGGGCATTCGTGTTATTAAAGCCCTCTCAAAAACCGATTATGAGCATCGCCGTTACAATAAGGTCAATCACTCGCTTATTAAAGACGAAATCAAAGCGGGTATCATAATGGGCACCGTCAACCCCATAATGACCGTGCTTATGAATTTGGGCAGTATCGCCGTTATTGCTCTGGGTGCCGTCTATGTTTCAAAGGGAGTTTCAAACCCTGAAACGATTATATCTTTTATGCAATATTTCACCCTCATCTCGATGGCAATGATGTCGGTCACAAGGGTTTTTGTTACCTTCACAAAGTGTACTGCCTCTGCTAACCGAATTGCAGCGGTGCTCGATACCCCCGAAGATCTTTCGGTTTGCTCAAAAGATAATTTTGCCGATGAAAAAAATGATAACTATATCCTTTTCGATAATGTTACCTTCTCTTATAAAGGTCGCCAAAACGATCTTGAGAATATAAATTTTGGCATCAAAAAGGGTCAGTCGCTCGGCATCATCGGTGCAACCGGCTCAGGCAAATCCACCATTATAAAGCTATTGCTTCGCTTTTATGATACTAATGAGGGCGCCATATATATCGACGGTGAAGATATTCGCACCATCGACAAAAGCCGACTTTATGCCATGTTTGGCACTGCCCTTCAGCATGACTTTTTATATGCCGATACCATTATCGAAAACATCAAGTTTGGCAGAGACATATCTGATGAGGCTGTCTTCGAGGCTGCCAAAATCGCCCAAGCCGATGGCTTTATAACCGAGTTCAGCGAGGGCTATAACCATATGCTCTCACCACACGGCACCAACATCTCAGGTGGCCAGAAGCAGAGGGTGCTCATCTCAAGAGCAATAGCAGCAAAGCCCGAGATACTGATTTTGGACGATTCATCTTCAGCCCTCGACTATAAAACCGATTCTGCCTTGCGCCATGCTCTGAAAGAGAATATGGCCGATACCACCGTCATCACGGTAGCTCAGCGAGTTAGTTCGGTTAAGGATTGCGATTTAATACTCGTTATCGACCAGGGCAAAATAATCGGTGCAGGCACCCACGATGAACTGCTCAAAGCCTGCCCTGAATATGACGAGATAAGCAAGTCGCAGATGGGAGGTGCTATCATTGACTGATAAAAAGCCAAAAATTGATGCCAAACGAACAAAGAGCGTAATTTTAAGGCTCGCAACTTACATACTGCATTATTGGTATCTTTTTATACCGGCCATAATATTGACCTTGCTGTCAAATCAGCTTTCTTTGCTCGGTCCCAAATATTCGGGCGAAGCGATAGATGCTTTAGCAAAAGCGAGTGGAGTCGATTTTGACACCGTTTGGGTCAACGTTATTCTTATGCTGCTGTGCTACATAGTATCAGCAGTGCTATCCTACCTGCTTGCAGCGCTCATGATATTTATCAGCCAACGAATAGTCTATACCATGCGCCGTCAATTGTTTGAAAAGCTCACGAGCTTGCCCATCGGCTATTTCGATACCCACCCAACGGGGGATATAATCAGCCATATCTCATACGATATCGATACTATTAACAGCACCCTCTCGCACGACGTGGTGCAAATCATGACCAGCATCTACACCGTAGTCGGCTCCCTCATTTTTATGTGGAATATCTCAAAACCCCTCATAGCCGTTTTTGTAATAACGGTGCCCTGTGCGATTATATTTACCCGATATCGCTCCAAAAAGGTAAGGCCCCTTTTTAGCCGTCGCTCAAAAAAGCTCGGTGTGCTCAACGGCTACGCAGAAGAGATGCTTTCAGGCTGCCGTTCAATTCAGGCCTATGAGAGAGAGAATGAGATTGCAGACCGTTTCAACAGCCGCAATACCGACGCAATGAATGCCTATTATGAGGCTGACTATTACGGTTTTACCATGGGCCCAACCGTCAACTTTATCAGCAACCTCTCGATATCACTCGTTATGATGCTCGGTGGTGTCCTCTGTTTTTACTCTCAAAACGGAGTATGCAAGGCAGGCTCGCTCTTTTTCATCACCCTTGGTGGAGTGGCTCAGTTTTTGCAATATTCTCGCAAGTTTGCAGGCCCCATCAACGAGTTTGCCAACATTTTGAGCGAGTTGCAATCAACCTTCTCAGCAGCGGAGCGTGTCTTTGCTATTATGGATGAAGCCCCCGAAAAAGAAGATTCCCCCGATGCTGCCGAGCTTTGCGAGGTAAGGGGAGACGTTGAGTTTAAAAAGGTAACCTTTGGCTACACCCCCGACAAGATAATTCTCGATGACGTCTCGTTTAATGCCGAGCAGGGCAAAACCATAGCCATCGTTGGCCCAACGGGTGCAGGCAAAACCACCATCATAAACCTTCTCATGCGCTTTTATGATGTGAACTCGGGCGCAACCACCGTCGACGGCATCGAATCGAGAGAGATTACGCGCCATTCTCTGCGCAAAGCCTACACCATGGTCTTGCAGGATACCTGGCTCTTTTGTGGCTCGATAGCCGATAACATTGCCTACGGCAGGGAAGGAGCCACCCTCGACGAGATAAAAGCTGCTGCCAGAGCGGCTCGAATCGACCGTTATATCGATAGTCTGCCCGATGGATACGATACCATATTGACCGATGAGGGTGTCAATATCTCAAAAGGTCAGCGTCAGCTTATCACCATCGCAAGAGCCATGATATCCGACTCAAAAATGCTCATTCTCGACGAAGCAACCTCCAACGTCGATTCACGCACCGAAATTAAAATTCAGCAGGCAATGAATGAGCTTATGAGGGGTCGCACCTGCTTTGTTATCGCCCATCGACTCTCGACCATACAAAATGCCGATATGATACTTGTTATCCAAAACGGCAAAATAACCGAAACGGGCACCCATGAGCAATTGCTCTTAAAGGGTGGATTTTACAGCACTCTTTATAATTCGCAGTTTGATTGATTAAAAGTCAGCCTTTTGATTGACAAAACGGCAGTTATACTATATAAATATATGTAGGTTTTTATACTATTTATTTGGAGGATAGGCATGAATAATTGGACCATTAAAGATAGTAGCTTTATTAAAGATAATATCGAGCTCAACGGTAGCCGATACCTTATCGGCAACGGCTATATGGGTTATAGAGGCACCCTTGAGGAGTATGGCGCAGACCGTCTTGTTGCCCTCAACATGGCAGGCCTTTTTGATCGCAACGGCGATGCATGGCGTGAGTCGGTCAACGCACCCAACCCCTTCTATACCGTTTGCGCTGTCGATGGTGCGCAATTAAACCCCGTTGATTGCGAAACCGTCGCCCACACCCAAACACTCAATATTAAAGAGGGTATCCATTCTCGCAAAACTACCTTTAAGACTGCTAAGGGCAACCTTACCGTCGAGGCTGAGCGCTTTGTCAGCATGAATAATGAGAAACTGGCTGTGCTTAAATACACTGTATCGGCTGATGCACCCATCGAGGTTACCGTCACCACCAAGGTCGACACTGCAGTATGGAGCATCAACGGCGACCACTTCACCGTTGAGTCAATCGAAAAGGCCAACTATATAAATGTGCTCACCGTAAATACCGTCGAAAACAAAATCCCCATGAAGGTTTATGAGTATATTTGTGGTGCCGAGGGTCAAACCACCCTCACCGTTACCCCCGATAGCCCCTTCACCTTCACAAAGGTCTGTGGCTACTACTGGGGCGATGCCGTAGAGGGCTCATTCGATAAATTCTCTGCCGACTGCAAGGCTGATTACGAAAACCTCAAGGCTGAGCATATTGCCGTGTGGAACGAGATTTGGTCTAATAGCGACGTAGTCATCGAGGGCGATGAGGATGCTCAGATGGCAATGCGCTACAGCATTTATCACCTCAGCTCAATCGCACCTCGCAACACCGACCGTTGCGGCATCCCTGCAAGAGGTCTGTCAGGTCAGGTTTATAAGGGCGCAGCCTTCTGGGATACCGAAATGTTTATGCTGCCCTTCTTCTCATTCACCGATACTCGCCTTGCCGATAACCTTGTCAGCTACCGACTCAAGACCATTGACGGAGCAAAGCGCAAGGCAAAAGAGTTTGGCTATGAGGGCGCTTTCTATGCGTGGGAGAGTCAGGAGTCGGGCGACGATGCTTGCACCCTCTTTAACGTAACCGATATTTTCACCAACCGCCCCATGCGCACCTATTTTAAGGATAGACAGATTCATGTCAGCGCCGATATGGTTTATGGTCTTTGGGAGTATTGCACCGTTAGTGGCGATTATTCCATTCTCGCAAAGGGTGGCCTCGATATGATTTATCAGTGCTTGCTCTTTTTCTACAGCTATTCATCCTTCAAGCCCCTCAAGGATCGCTTTGAGATACATAGCGTTGTAGGCCCTGATGAATATCACGAGCGTGTCGATAACAATGCCTTCACCAACCGTATGGTAAGCTACACAGCCGATGCTCTTGCAAAGGCTCTTAAGATTGCTGAGCGCGACTATCCCAACACCTACAGCGAGTTTGTCGCAAACAACGACACCTCATGGATAGATAACTTCCTCTCAAAGCTTTATGTACCCCAGCCCAACGAGCAGGGAGTCATCGAGCAGTTCGACGGCTACTTCGGTCTTGAAGATATCAGCCTCGATAAGCTCAAAGAGCGCATCATTATCCCCAATGAGTACCTCGGTGGAGGTAACGGCCTTGCTACCACCACCCGTATCCTCAAGCAGGCCGACGTTGTTATGATGCTCAACGTCTTCCGTTCACATTACAATACCGAGATCAAGCGTGCCAACTGGGAGTATTATGAGCCCTACACCGAGCACGGCTCAAGCCTTAGTGCTTGCGCTTACGCTATCGTAGCTGCCGAAATCGGCATGGCTGATTGGGCATATAAATATTTCATGAAAACTGCTACCGTTGACCTTACCGGCAACACAAAGCAGTATCTCGGCTCACTTTATATCGGTGGTACCCACCCTGCAGCCAACGGCGGCAGCTGGAACACTGCAGTGTTCGGCTTTGGTGGTGTCAGCTACACCGACGATTCACTCGATATTTCCCCTCGTCTGCCCGAGCATTGGAGCAGCCTTCAGTTTAAACTGCTCTGGAGAGGTGTTCGCCTGACCGTAATCGCAACTAAAGATAACGTTACTGTTACTGCCGATGGCAATACCGATGCAATCAATGTGACCGTAAACAAGCAAAAATATAGTTTTTAATTAGGAGATAATCACATGAAAGGTGCAATATTTGATTTAGACGGTGTTATTGTCGACACTGCAAGATACCACTTCTTAGCATGGAAGACCCTCGCAGACGAATTTGGCTTCGAATTCACCGAGAAGGATAACGAGCGTCAAAAGGGAGTCAGCCGTATGGCTTCTTTAGAGGTTCTGCTCGAGGTCGGTGGCATTACCGGACTTTCTGATGAAGAGAAAGAGGCTCTCGCCACCAAAAAGAACAATCGTTATGTCGAAATGCTCCAAACCCTCGACAAGAGCGAGCTTCTTGACGGCGCAGAGGAGTATCTCAAAAAGATTAAGGGTGAGGGCGTGCTTATCGCTCTCGGCTCTGCAAGCAAAAACGCTCCTCTCATTCTTGAAAAGCTCGGTATTTCCGACCTTTTCGATGCCGTTGTTGATGGTAACAGCGTAACCAAGTCAAAGCCCGACCCCGAGGTTTTCACCATCGGCGCAAAGCTTCTCGGCCTTGACCCTGCCGATTGCTGTGTCTTTGAGGATGCTCAGGCAGGCATCGAAGCTGCAAGAGCAGCAGGCTGCTCAGTTATCGCTATCGACAAAAACGGCGTGCTCACCGGTGCCGATAAAAACGTAACCTCACTTGCAGATTTGCTTTAATTTAAAAAATCAGGAGGATGGGTCATGGATATCATCAAACCGGGTCAGTTTGCCCACGATAACATTTTTCATAACTACATTATCCCTGCCGATACAAGACGAGATGAGTTTGATCGCAACAACGAAACTCTGCTTCGCCTCGGCAAAAAGCCCAACTTTGTCTTTTTAGGCGATAGCATCACCCAGGGCTACGATGTAAACACCTATTTTGGCGATAACTCCTTTGTCATCAACCGTGGTATCGGTGGCGATGTGCCTATGTATATTTTGCGCCGACTTGATGCCGACGTTATTCAGCTAAAGCCCGACCATTGCGTTTTGCTCGCAGGCGTTAACGAGATTTGGTGCCTCGATAAAAAATTCGATAGTGCCGAGCTTTATAACGAGGCTTATGAGCGCACCAAAGGCTTCATCCTCGACTATATTAAAAAGATAATCAACCGTTGCAAAGAGGTCGGCCAAAGCCTAATTGTTTGCTCCATCACCCCCACCTACAAAAGAGGGGAGACTCTCGGCAAGGATGCAAACGAGCTTATAATTGAGTGCAACAAAGCCATTAAGCAGATGACTGAAGAGAGCGGCTTTATCTTTGTCAACTACCACCCCCATTTTTGCGCAGAGGATGGCAAATCGCTGTCACCCGACTACGCAGCAGACGGTGTTCATCTTAAATCAGCAGGCTATGATGTCATGTCGGCTGTGCTCAAAGAGGCCCTCGCTCAAAACGGAATTAAAATCTAGAACTAAAAGCACACTCTTTAAAACAAAGAGTGTGCTTTTAAAATTAATGCTGATGCTTCCATTCGGTGGGGGATAGCCCCGTCATCTTTTTAAAAACCTTAGAAAAAAGATATTGGTCAACAAACCCACATTGGACGGCTACATCATAAACGGTCGCTTTTTTGTCACTTCTTTTGAGAAGCTCCTTTGCGTGATTGATTCTCGTCTGTCTCAAAAAGTGACCTGGGGAGTGCCCCATCTCTTTAACAAATAACCGTCTTGCATAATCAGGGTTTATATCCACAGCAAGATATATCGACCTGGTCGAAAAGCCGGGCTCTGCAAAATGAAGCAAAACAGCTTCTCTCATTCTTTCAACAAATGGGTTTGCAACCCTGTGCTCAGATAGTGCGCTCACATACTCTATAGCAGAGCCAATCAAAGCAGTTCTCACTGCTTCATGGGTCGGGTTGTTGAGCAAATACTCTCTTTGCAGCATCATCAAAAGGGTATATATATCGCGCGATTGCGTGTCATTTGAGTTAAAAACCATCATAGGCAGACTATCACTGCTAAACCTTGCGTATATATTAGTGAAGCCACCCACAGAGCTCTCTTTGTGAACAACATTTGGTGGAATGATAAAAACGCTTTCGCTGTCAAAATCAAAGGTATCACCATCTATAACGATGCTTCCTGACCCATTTAAATAATAGATAAGCTCCCATTGTGGGTGAGAGTGCTCCTTGTGTACTGTCAGTGGCCCCAAAACCGAGCCAATCGATGTCAATTTCAGCATAAATCCTCCCAATTCGGCAAATTATGGGTCTAAAATCAACAAATTAATAAATAATAAGTCTGTTTTAAACAAATTCATAAAATAGAAATAATCTTTAAACACCTGAATTTATACCAATATAATAACAATTTTAGCATCTATTTGTCAAGTCTGAATTAAACAACTAAATATCTGTTTTAAACATTGAAAGAATAGACCGGTGATGATATAATTATCCTGTATAAGGTTTGCCAAAATCAGTTGCATCTAGCAAATTTTATTTGTTAAAATATTACAGAGCAAAGCGGCTAAAAGGTCGATTGTTCATAATTCAGCAATATTAAAGACATTTTTTATACAAAAATAAACTTTCTCAAATCGGAGGATATTATGCTCAACATTCTTAATCATCCCGAAAACATGACACACTCACCCGACTATAGCATGACCGTCAACGGTCAACCGGTCTATCTCAACGAGTTACCCGGTTGGGCAGGCGGCACCATCTCTCTCGCATATTTCGAGATGGATGAGCCGGTCAACGTCGAGATTAAGTGCAACTCAAAAATCAAAACTGCAGCAGTTCATCCTCTGTCAGCAGGCATCGAAACCACCGTTGAAAACAACGTTGTCAGCTTCACTCTCGACAAACCTCGTAACCTCAGCGTTATGTTCAACGATTGCTTCGCCCTGCCTATCTATATCTTTGCATCTGAGCCCCACGTTGCTCCCGATGAAAACGACGAAAATGTTATCTACTACAAGGCTGGTATCCACAATGTAGGCAATATGGAGCTCAAGAGTGGTCAAACCCTCTGGCTCGATGACGGTGCTGTGCTTAATGCTACCATCCGTGTCGAAAATGCCGAAAACGTTAAGATTTGTGGCCGTGGTATCATTCGCACCTCCTACATTCCCTTTGGTGGCGGCAACACCGGTGCTCAAGAGGTTGTAGGCTTTATAAACTGCAAAAACGTCTATATGGAGGGTGTCACCATTCTTGACTCCTTCTCTTGGACTGTTGTTACTTATAATTGCGAAAACGTTCATCTTAACAATGTTCGCATTATCAATGAGCGCCCCTGGTCTACCGATGGTATCAACCCCTGCAACAGCGCTCACGTTCTTATCGAAAACTGCTTCGCTCGCACTAAAGACGATTGCTTGACCATTAAGGGCTTCAAATCCTACGGCCGTCCTGCCGATGGTCTTTCACCTGTCGAAGATATTGTTGTTAAAAACTGTGTCTTCTGGAGCGACAATAACAACGCTGTCGTAGTCGGCAGCGAAACCCTCGCTAAGCACGTTCGCGATATCCACTTTATCGATTGCGATATCCTCAAGGCTACCGGCACCTGCGCAGACAGAGCAGGTGCAATCGCCATCATCTGTCTCCACGATGGTGACGTTGGCGATATCACCTTTGAGGGCATCAATGTTGAATATACCGAAATCCCCCTTATCAACGTCTTCTATACCGACGAGATTTTCCGTATCCCAGGCATGAGGCGCGAAGAGGGTGGCATAATCAACAACCTTCTCTTTAAAGATATCAACCTGGTTGGAGGCCCCTTCCGTTGGTCATATATCCGTGGTATGGACGATAAGAGAATGGTCGATAACGTTACTATCGAGAATTGCTCAATCTTTGGCAAAAAGGTCGAAAAGGCCGAAGATATGGAGCTTGAGTGCAGCTTTGTAAGTGGTCTCAATATACTTTAATTTTGGTAGCAATTGATTGGTTATTATTTATCCAATTTGCTCATAACAAACGATCACAAATAATAGCACGGTGACCACCTTCATCACACTTTTTTGTGTGATACTGCTCAGCATTAGTGATGGGTCAGTTAAGCTTTGCCGATGTCAGATAAGGTGAGTGCGACCTTGCAACCTTGTGATCACCCCATGCACAGAGCAGACCCTTCTGCTCTTGCAAAAAAATTTCAAAAGGAGAGAAAAAATAATGAAAAAACGCATTCTTTCATTATCAGTTGCTGTTTGCGTCATTCTGGCTACTCTCGTAGCAGTTATGATTCCCGTAAGCGCAGCAGACGTTATTGTCGACACCAACTCTTATAATGAAGAGTGGAACGGCAACGGCGGCACAAAGACATTTGCTGAAATTACTT
>JAZRMJ010000105.1:0-4789 GCA_045647445.1 Acutalibacteraceae bacterium
GCTCATTTTATTTAACCATTTATCTAACCGATGATACATAAACGATGGGTATATGCGAAATTTTCTGAAGTATTTTTTCTTGGGATCCTTTTGAAATTTTTCAAGTTTCGTCAACCAAGTATACTTTTTCTTCAAAATGCACACCTCCATTCAACGAATTCTTATTCATCCTTCTATTTATCGCCAGTTTCGCCTTTGTATTACAGCGTTGCAAACAACGCGGGCATAGGGCAAAGCCCATACCCCTAAAGATGCACGAGCGTTTACAAAGGCTCACTCCGGGAGGGAGCTCCCGATGGAGTCGGGTGGGGGAGAGCGCATTACTATAAAGTTAAGCTAAACTCAAAGTTACGCATGCTCCTTCCGTCACGGCTACGCCGTGCCACCTCCCTCTCGGAGGGAGGCTTTTACGACAGCATCGATATACTCGCAGACACCACGAAAGTTTGTGTTAATTTGACAGTTTGTAAATCTGATAACTTTTAGCTCATACCCTTTAAGGATTTCGGTTCGGAATTCGTCTTTTTGCCTGCCTTGTTCGGTATAATACTGCGAACCATCAATTTCTATAATCAATTTTGCTTTGTGACAATAAAAGTCTGCTCTTTTTTATTGCTCTGATTCTTTTTCGAGTCGGTCGAGCTGCTCGCTCAGCCTCTCCCAATTATCGACCGTTTCACTCAGCTCAGCCTCAAGCTGCGCTACCTGCTCGGTAAGCTCGAGGGTGAGCATATAATCGGCTGCCGTTTCGGGGTCGCTCAATCGCTCATTGAGCTCGGATAAGCTCTGCTCAATCGACTCAATCTGATGCTCAGCCGACTGAACTTGGCTCTTTAATTTGCGAAGCTCGGCTGCAATTCGTTTCTTTTCTTTATAAGCCTGACCACCTGCGCCAACAGTGTTTTTTGGCTTTTCGGTCATCTGAGGTATATTATCTCGCTTTGAAGCGTAATAGGTGTAGTTGCCGTCATAGACGGTGATACCACCCTTTTCCATCACAAAAATACGGTCGGCAAGCCTATCTATAAACCGACGGTCGTGGGATACGATAAGCATGGTTCCGCCATACTCGCTCAGCGCCGTCTCGAGCGCCTGACGGGAATAAAGGTCGAGATGGTTTGTCGGCTCGTCGAGCAGCAGCAGGTTGCTGCCTGCTAGCATTATTTTTAGTATCGCAAGTCGCGCTCTTTCGCCGCCTGAGAGACTACCAACCTTTTTAAAAACATCATCCCCTCTAAACAAGAAGGCTGCGAGCGCTCCGCGAAGCTCACTCTCGGTGCGCTGAGGGTATCGGTTTTGTATCTCTTCGAGGGCAGTGTTTGAGTCGGTCAAATCACTTTGAGTCTGGTCAAAATAGCTGACCGAAACGGCAGTGCCAAAGCGCACTCCCCCACCCTCCTGCATGAGCTGTTTTAACAAAGTAGTCTTTCCGCAACCGTTAGCACCAAGCAAAAAGACCCTCTCGCCACGCTTAATGGTGAAATTGACATCGCTATAAAGGGGTGCACCGCTATAGCCACGGCTGATATTATGCGCTATAACGGTATCGTTACTGCCGACTGCGTTGGGTCTAAACTTAAAATGGATGCCGTCGAGCTCGCTCTCGGGCTTTTTGAGGGTTGCAACCAAACGGTCAACCTCTTTTTGCTTTGAATCGGCTGTGCGAATATTCTTTTCTCTATTCCATTGGTGCTGCTGTTTTATGACAGCTTCCAGCCGTTTAATTTCGGCCATGGTGTTGTCGTAATGGCGCCTTTCTATCTCACGCTGGGTTGCTTTAAACTCCATATATGGAGAGTAGGAGCCCTTAAAATCAGCCACTCTGCCATGCTCAATCTCGAGGGTGCGAGTGGTAACAGAGTCAAGAAAGTATCGGTCGTGCGATATAATTATAACGGCACACCGACTGCTTTTTATGAAGTTTTCGAGCCACTCAACTGACGGGATGTCGAGGTGGTTTGTAGGCTCGTCGAGCAGCATTAGCTGAGCATCGCCGAGCAGTAGGCGAGCGAGAGATATTTTTGATAGCTGACCACCACTCAAAGCTCTCAGCGGTAGGTTTAACTGCTCCTCGGTAAGGCCAAGACCGAGCAAAGCACTGCGAGTGCGATTTTTGTAGGTCAGCCCTCCATCTCGCTCAAAGCGCTCAAACAGCTCGTGATATAGAGTGATGGTTTTTTCGTCGCCGTTTGAGAGGGCTGATTGCAAAGCCTCGAGCTGAGCCTCAGCCTTGATGAGAGGCTCAAAAACCGATAGCGCCATATCGTAGGCGGTAACCGTTGAGGAGGATGAGACTATCTGCTGCATATAGCCGACTCTAAGACCCTTTTGACGGACTATGCCACCGCTATCGGTATCGATTGCGCCTGTTATCAGCTTAAACAGGGTGGTTTTGCCCGCTCCGTTGGCGCCGATAAGACCAACTTTTTCGCCCTCGCCTATCTCAAATGAAAAGGGCTCAAAAAGTGTGCGCTCACCGAAAGAGACAGAAACCGAATTTGCCGATAACAGCGCCAAGACTCATTCCTCCTTTTTTAAAATTGAAATTAATTTCAGCGTTTCTTTTTTATGTTTTGCTGACGGTATTGGCTGGGAGTTACTCCCTTTTGCTCTAAAAAGACTCGGTTAAAGGTGCGCTGGGTGCTAAAGCCGACGACCGACGCAATTTCACCGATTGACAGCTCGTCCTTTCTGAGCAGTCGCTCAGCCTGATTGAGCCTTAATAGATTTATGTATTCTCTCAGGCTTATGCCGAGGGTATCGTTAAACATATGAGATATATGAAACTTATTCATATAAAGGTCACGGCTGAGCCTCTCAAGAGAAATATCCTTCATATAATTGAGACTGCAATATTCGAGAAGTCGCTTAACGCTATCCATATCAGAGCGTTGCCGGTCACATAGCTCAAGCCTTGGAAATATTTCACCCAGCAATACGGTAATGTAGCCGAACATTTTTTGCTCGCCGTATTCTGAATTTTTGTCTATCATTGCGATTTGGTCGATTAAAAACCTGATGGTCTCGCCACAATCTCTGATAACGGGGCAACGAGGCTTTTTGGTTTTAAAAATTTCAGCAAAACCCAGAAAATCCTCAGCTGAAAAGACAAGCAATTGATGCACAAGATCGGGGCTGTAGCGATAGCTATGCACCTGATGGGGGAAAGCGATAAACAAATCGCCCGCATTTACGGTGTATTCAACGCCATCGCAAATTGCAACGCAATCGGACTCAACGTTATAAACTATCTCAAACTCGGGGTGAACGTGCGCCCAATCAACCAGTTCACGGCCTCTGCCACAGCTGTATCGCACTCCTCTTTTTTCGTATTCCACCCAAGCCACCTCCCATCAGAATGACCAAACCCGACTCAAAAAATGTCTAAAAAAATGCGCAAATTGTCTGTGTTTGATTCTTGTAATATCTAAAACTTTATTGTATTATACACTTAACAGACCAACTTTTCAAGGAGGAATAATTATGTCTTTTCCAATCGCAATTCAGGTCTATTCTGTGCGTGATGAGGCCGAGGCTAATTTGCGCGACACACTAACAAAATTAAAAGAATTCGGCTATGATGGTGTTGAGTTTGCCGGGCTTTACGGTCACTCAGGCGAAGAGGTCAAGGCTATGTGCGACGAAATCGGCATTATCCCCGTTTCGGGTCACATCGGTCTTGCTGATATTGAGGCAGGTATGGATGAGCTCATCGCCACCTACAAGGCAGTCGGGGTTAAATACCTCGGTCTTGCATGGCTCGCTGAAGAGAATCGCCCCGGTGGCGAGAATTGGCCCACCGTTTGCGAGACTTTGACCGAGTTTGGCAAAAAAGCTAAAGAGGCAGGCATCACCTTCCTTTATCATAATCACGACTTTGAGTTTGAAAAGGTTGATGACAAATACGTGCTCGAGCACATTTATGATTCAATCTCTGCCGACTATCTGCAGTCTGAGCTTGATACCTGCTGGGTCAACGTTGGTGGCGAGAACCCTGCAAACTACGTTCGCAAGTTTGCCGGCCGCGCTCCCGTAGTGCACCTTAAAGACTTTGTCGGCTCAAAGAGCGATAATATGTATGCTCTTATCGGCACCGACTCTGCTAAAGAAGAGAAGCAGGCTACCTTTGAGCTTCGCCCCTTGGGTGACGGTATTCAGGATTTCCCTGCAATCATCGATGCAGCAAAGTTTGCAGGCAGCGAATGGCTGATTGCAGAGCTCGATACTGCTCCTGCAGGCACCACCCCCCTCGAGTGCGCCAAAAAGAGCCGTGAGTATCTTAAATCTATTGGCTACTAATTTTTTAAATATAGGAGGAATTAGTCATGGCAGATAATATTCTTGATCGCTTCGACGCTATAATCGAAGACAAAAAGGCTACTGCAGGTGGCAGAAAAATCCGTGTCGGCCTTATCGGCACCGGCTGGATTTGTGAAGCTCACGTTGTTAACTACAAAAAGTTTGACGATGTTGAGATTGTTGCTGCAGCCGACCTCGTGCCCGGCAAGGCAGAGGCATTCTGCAAGCAGTTTGGCATTGAGGGCGCAAAGTGCTACCTCAGCCACAAAGAGATGCTCGACGATGAGTCTCTTGAGCTTGATGCAGTTTCAGTTTGCACCTACAACTGCACCCACGCTGAGTGCGCTATCTATGCACTCGAGAAGGGCGTAAACGTTATGCTCGAAAAGCCCATGTGCGTTACCCTTGAAGAGGGTCTCGCCATCATGGAGGCTGAGAAAAAGAGTGGCAAAATCATCACCATCGGCTTCCAGCCCCGTCTTGACCCCAA
>JAZRMJ010000106.1:0-1737 GCA_045647445.1 Acutalibacteraceae bacterium
AGTTTTGCAGACAACGATATTGCATTTGCCATGCTCACAATCGTAAAGTAGCTTTCGCCATTGAGGGCGATTGCAGTCAGCTCCGCTATAATCCTCATCGACGTATACGGCGTTTATCATCCACCCTTTGTCGAGGCAGTAGTTTATAAGCATGGTTTTTTGATTTTGTATGCTCTCACTTTCGTCATCGGAATGCTTTTTATCTCTATCCTGCTCTGAGAGTCGCACATAGATATCAGCTATTTGAGTCATCGTTTGACCCTTCTTCTTGACAAAGCTTTTTAATCAAATCACCCAGACTATCTTTATCCTGAGCTTTAAATACACTTATCACTATGTAATTAATATCTTTATTTTTAATTTTGCACACCCCTTTCATTTAAAAATATGCTTTGTGGTTGCATAAAATGAAAAGACGACACTAAAGTGTCGTCTTTATAATTAGAAATTACCAACGAACCTGCCAACGCTCTCTATAGCCTGTTGATTCAGATTGCTCTTCACCGGCAGAATGCTTTGTTGAGGTTTTGACAAGTTCACTCAGGTGCTTATCAAACTCGTCACAATCAAAGGGTAGCGCAATCTCTGCATTCCCTTTCCAGCTTGAGAGATAGGCAGCGTTTGAGAGGGTAAGCTCATAAATGCCATCGGTGCCGGGTGCAATAAGAGAGGCACCATTCAAAATAGAGTCGGCAAAGTTTTGAAGTATACCCTTGTGACCCGTTTCAGGTTCATCCATACCGAACTCGGTGTACTCGGTTTCGATGGTTGCAAAGCCCTCTTGCGAGGTTTGGCACACGATACGTTCATCGGTTTTGAGGCGCCACCACTTTAGCTTTTCGTTTTCGAGAACTATTTTGCCCAAGGTTCCCGAAATCTCTAATCGATTGGTGCCCGGGTATTCGCCCGTTGTTGTGATAAAGGTGCCTGTTGCTCCGTTAGCGTATCGGGTGAGGATGGTTACATCGTCTTCAACCTCGATGTTGTGATATTTGGCAATATCGCAATAGGCTGTTACACTCTGTGGCATACCGCATATCCATTGCCATAAATCGAGGTTATGGGGTGCTTGATTGAGAAGCACTCCACCACCTTCGCCCGACCAGGTAGCTCTCCAGTCACCTGATTCATAATAGCATTGGGTGCGATACCAGTTAGTAACAATCCAAACGGTGCGCTTGAGCTGACCGAGCTCCCCGTGTTCAACAAGCTGTTTCGCCTTTTTAAACAAAGGATTGGTGCGCTGATTAAACATTATGCCAAAGCATTTGCCCGAGGCTTTTGCAGTTTCGTTAAGCACTTTTGCTTTTGAGACGGTAATATCAATCGGCTTTTCAACCAACACATGGATGCCTTTTTTTAGCGCCTTGATAGCCATATCGGCATGGAGCGGATGAGGCACGGCAACAATTATTACGTCAACTCCGGACGACTCAAGCAAAGCATCAAAATCACTATATGCCTTGACATCAGGATGTTTATCAAAAAATCGAGACAGATGCTCGGCATTTATATCGCAAATTGCTGTCAGGGTCATACCTTTTATATCGCCGTTTGCAAGACATGTTGCGTGAGCCGCTCCCATATTGCCAACACCGATAACACCGACCTTTAAATCATTCATGATAATTTTATTTATTGCCTCCGTAGGTGTTGCTGGTATCAGCAAAGACAGCCTGAACATTATCCTTCTTGCGTGAGGTTGCTACCCGCTTCATAAGCTCTTGGTAGTAAAGG
>JAZRMJ010000107.1:0-9176 GCA_045647445.1 Acutalibacteraceae bacterium
ACCCCAAGCAGCAACCAACTACACCTGTGCAGAGCATAACGCAAAGGTAGTGTTCGGCACTATATCCGATGGCTGGTACGCCTATCAATCAGGCGCACAGCAGTTCTGGATTAACCATGAATACACCTGCACCAAGGCAGGTAAGGTAACCCTTAGATGCGTAGGGCTTAACTGCACAGGCACCTATCACAGCTACGGTGACGGTGGTAATAAAGAAATAATCACCTTCAATGTTCAAGAGGTGCCCGTAGTTGAGGAGCCGGTAGTGTATGAGCCCAAAACTGTAATCCTCGTTGCAACAGGCGAATACAACTCAAACGGCATCCCCACCTTTAAGCTCCCCGACGGAGTTGAGATTTATGTCGGTGACAAGATAATGATTCCCTATGCTACAGTCAAATACAGATGCACCGAGCATAACGCAGATGTTATGGTAAGCCTTATCTCCGATGGCTGGTACACCTACCAGTCGGGCGCCCAGCAAATTTATTCGGGCCAAGCCTATAAGTGCAACAAGGCAGGCGAGATAACCCTCAGATGCGTAGGACTTAACTGCACAGGCACCTATCATAGCTATGGCAACGGTGGTAATTCCGATATGATTACCTTCACCGTTCATCCTGCACCCTAAAGTAAACACAAAAAAAGGTCTGAGCGATTGTTCGCACAGACCTTTTTTTACATGTAAAAACACAACAAAGACAACATAATCTTAATTCTTGTTGAATATAATTCACACCAAAAAGAATTAAAAGATACAATTGCTAAAAAACTTTGTGTATTTTCACAAAAGTTTCTTTATTTTACTCTAACTTTTGTAGGGTCATCCATTGACTATTTTATGGTTAAAATGTTATTATTTAAGCACTGTTTGCTTTAATTTTGGATAAACATGCTTTAAAACAAGGCATAAGCATATAATATATTATATGTAATGTAGGAGGAACGAAATGAAATTACAAAACAGGGCTATCGCGTTGCTTATTACATTATTAATATGCATGGGCATGTTCACAGTTAATGCCCTTGCAAGCAATGCTATAGTAGTAACAGGCGAAATGGAACCCTTTAGAGAGGCAATTTCAAAGGGTGGCAATATAAAGCTCAGCAGCGACATTTTAGCCATCACCGAAACTATCGAAATCACAAACGAGGTGTCGCTCGACCTCAACGGTCACACCCTCGATTATGATGGTGAGGGCACCTTCATAAAGGTCAATGGTGGCATCTTGAACCTTAGCGATTCAGCAGAGGGTGGCACCATTAAGGGTAGCGACAACGCAACTACCCCTCTTATACATCTTGACAATGCTGTTATGAATTTTGACGGTGGCATCATCACCGGTCATGTTATGACTGCTAACCGTGGCGCAGGCATATATGCAGACAATTATTCAACCCTTAATATGACAGGTGGCGAGGTGTCTCACTGCAAAGCAACTGCCGACATCAAGTATCAAGGCAGAGGTGGTGGTATCGCCATTAAAAACTCAAGCAACTTCAATTTTTCAGGTGGTAAGGTAACCCACAACTTTGCCGAGAAGCAGGCAGGTGGTATCCACATCGCAGGTGGTTGCACCTTTATTATGACAGGTGGCGAGGTAAGCTACAATAAGGTTAGCCAAAACGAGGGTGGTGGCATCTATATCGATGCAGGCACCGATAAAAACGTCATCAAAGGAGGCAGCATCTGCTACAATGAAACTACCGGCACCAACGATTGGGGTGGTGGTGGAATCTTCATTCGTGAGGGCGGCACTCTCACCCTTAGCAACGCATATGTGACCGATAACTATGCAGGTGGCTTTGGTGCGGGCATAACTGCTTGCCCCACAGGCAACGTAATCGCCTGCATGGTCGATGGTGTTGCAATAGTTGATAATAAAGCAGAGGGCGCTCAGCTGGCTGTGAACTCTTCTAAGCCCCAAGACAGAATTGCTCTGGAGGCAAAAAACGAGGGCAAATTTTCGAGCTTCAACGATTTCTACAGCGCCCACGCAAGCAGCGTAACCTCATATATGCTAGGTGGTGGCAGCGCAAACTGGAGCGGTAGCTGGGTTGACGGCACCTCTATCAGCCTTGTCAACGATGGTCTCAGCTGTGATTCGGTCGCATCAATGGAGCAGTTAGGTCTTAACTCTAACCCCTCCTCAGCCGACAAGCAAAAAGCGCTTGACTCTGCAAAGGTAATTATCAGTGGCAATCGTTCCAAAACCCACGGTGGTGGTGTGCTTTGCAACGGTGAGCTTATTTTAGGCAGCGAAATCGAAAGCACCAACTATATGAATCTCACCCTCAGCGGCAAAAAGACCGTCTCATGGTCAGATGCAACTGCTGAAGGCACCCCCGAAATGGGCGAATACTACTTTGAGTTTTACGACGAAGACGAGAGATTTATCTATATCGCTAAAAATAACGAAAAGGGCGATTTTTATATCCCCCTTTCTGCAGAGGATTTGGCTCTAAGCCTATCAGCTGCAGAGAGCGAAGGAGCAAAGAGAGTCTTTTATCTGCGTGAGGTTATCGGCGATGATAGCCGTATCACCTATGATGAAACTCTTTATAGAGTGTCAATGACCGTTAAGCTCACAGAAAAGGTTGACAAAATCGGCAACAACGTAATTACCACCAAAATAGTTTTTGCAGACGATTTAACCTGGTCATATAAAACTGCCGAAAGCAATGAGTTTGTGCCCTTTGAGGGCACTGTGCCCACCTTTAACAATAAGGCTGAAGCACCCCAAAAGCCCATTCGCGAACCACTTGATGATATTATCGAAGCACCTAAAACGGGCGACTCAAGAAGCCTTGTCGGGTTCGTTGCAGTCCTCAGCATCAGCTCCGTTTCGCTCTTGGCAGTTCTTATTCTTAACAAGAAAAAGAAAGACTAAAGCCTAAAAGCCCCGAATGACATCTCGGGGCTTTGATTAATATGGCATTTTAGCAAAATCAGCTTATAAAATATGCAAACAATCTTTAAAAACGGTTGTTTTGAAATGATATATGGGATAATTTTTAACCAATAAAAACGGAAAACATAGAGCATTTAAAAAACAAAATTGAACAATTTTCACAAATCTATTGCAATTTAAACTAAAATATGATAACCTAATTTTAAATATGAATTGTTTTCAATCAAAGGTTGAAGCAACTGCCAAAAGTAATTAATAAGCATTTTTTACACTAACGTCGGTATTATCCATTGTAGCGAATGGAGTGTGGCATTTTGAAGCAGTATAATTATCGCGAAATTTTAATAGAGCGAACCATTGCTGTTATAGCAAACGAAGGTCTTGAAAAGGCCACAACCAAAGTCATTGTGCAGGGTACCGATATTAATGAAGCATATATTTATCGTTTCTTTGAAGATAAAGAGGATTTATATGCTCAAACCTTTGCGTTTGTAGACCAATGCTTTATCGATGCCGTTATGAGCAAAATTGATATAATGTATCTAGAGGGTGTAAGCTTTGAGAATCGAGCTCGTTTGTTTTTCTATGCCATCTGGAAGCTGTTTACAAACGACCGCAACAAGTGCAAGGTCTTTGCCCGTTATTATTATTCAACATATTTTACTAAGTATTCTATCGAATCCTACAAAAAACGTTATGCGCCTTTAGTCAAAAAGCTTTCCGAAGGCTTCAGAGAAGATACCGATGTTTGGATGATTTTAAAGCACACCTCATCAGCTTTGCTTAATGGTGCCATTATGGTTTTTGACGGCGAATTAGACGATAGCGATGCAATAGCTGAAATGCTGTTTAACATAATATTCAACACTGCAAAATTATACTCAAGTCAGAATAGTGCGCTCGCAAAGCGCACTATTCGTCGTTAATAGGGCCAAAAATTAAGTAAGTGTTTATTTGAATTTAGACATTTTATTGATTGTTTTCACTTAATTTATTACGCGCAAAGCTGCGTTTTAAATAATCTTTAAAAGTGCGAAAAAACCTTGTTTTTACTGCATTTGCTCAAACTTTTCCGTGCGCGTCAAGGGCTTGTCGTAGCTTTTAAATGTCAAAAAATCAGTAAACACTTAATTAATGTAAGGGGAACGACGTTTTGAAAAAGATAAATTACCGTGAAGTTTTGATAAATAGCGTAGTGTCTGTTGTTGCAAGAGAAGGCCTTGAAAATGCAACAACAAAAGCAATAGTTAAAGGCACCGATGTTAACGAAGCATATATCTATCGTTTTTTTAAGGATAAGGAGGATTTGTTTGCTCAAACCTTCGCTTATCTTGACGAAATCGTAGTCAGCACCGTAATCAAAAAACTCGAGGTTATGCAAATAAATGATATGAGCTACGAGACCCGTTGCTGGCTTTTGTTTTCTTCATTATGGAAGTTTTTGCTCAACGATAAAGAGCGTTGCTTTGCCTATATAAGATATTATTATTCGCCCTACTATAACAAAAAGTCAGCTAAAGACCACGTTCTTCGTAGCGTTCCACTAATTCGAAAAATCTATCGGATTTTTGATAGCGATACCGACGCATGGGTTTTGATAAAGCACTGTGCAGGCACCATGCTTACCACAGCAATGATGGTTAACGACGGTGAATTAGAGGATAATAATGAAACAGCTGAGCGACTGTTTCGCATAATTTACAGCTCAGTGAGCCCTCATTTTGTCGAGAAAGAGACAATTTATGAGAAAAACACTTAATAAAACCTATCACCATAAGGAGTATCAGTTTAATCATGCCAATTGCATCTGTCTCAGCGTTATCGAATCCGTTAGTCTTAATTATTGCAGGTGTCTTTGCGATACTGTTAATAATCAGCGCCATCTTTCACTTAATAGAGTTTAAAACAAGATTAAGACAAATTAATATGGAAATAAATCGCACAAGCGATCGAGAGCAACGCTATTGGCTTCGTATGAGAAAAAAGCTCTGGCTGTCGCTTATTCCCTTCATACCAAAAAAACAATAAAAGCCAAACCGACCCCAACGGCCGAGTTTGGCTTTTTTATTTATATTTTACAATCCTTCTTATGACAGCAAAAAAGGGGACGGCTTTATTAGTGTATGATTAGAAAAGCTGTGATACGCTTAGCTTTTGCCGTCTACAAAATAGGAGCTATGACCCTCATCAAATCCTGAAAAATTCTCATAAAAATGCTCTGCTTGCAATCTTTTTCGATGATTTGCTGGCAATTACTTAAAGTAGCCAAAAAATCCTCTTTAACCTCTTTAACGGCGTTACTGCCAAAGGTCAGCACTCCACACTCAAAATGCAAATATAGGCTTCTGAAATCAAGATTGGTCGTGCCAACCGTTGCAGTGGTATCGTCAGAAACAAATGTTTTAGAGTGAATAAAGCCTTTTGAGTATTCATAAACCTTAACCCCTGCATCAATCAGCTCACGGTAATATGAGCGAGTGGTCATGTGCACAGCCCACTTATCCCATTTGTGTGGGGTTACAATCCTAACGTCAACCCCACTCTTTGCAGCAAGGCATAGAGCCGATATCATGCTATCATCAATAATTAGGTATGGTGTGTTGATATAAACGTAGTTATTTGCGTTGTTAATAATCTGCAAATAGACCTGCTCACCAACGTTTTCTTTATCCATAGGGCTATCTGCATAGGGCTGTGAGTATCCATCAAAAAACTGAGGATAATTGTCGCCATCCCACGGATAATACTGTCTATAATCCTCATCAACCCCCGAGCAAAGCTCCCACGTTTGCAAAAACATCAGCGTAAAGCTCCATGCAGCCTTACCCTCGAGCATGATGGCGGCATCCTTCCAATGACCGAAACGCTCTATTGCGTTAATATATTCGTCGGCAAGATTAACGCCCCCCGTGAAGGCAACCTTGCCGTCAATAACGGCAATCTTTCGGTGGTCACGGTTGTTTTGCACCGTCGTGAGCATAGGCTTAAAGGGGTTAAACACGACGCATTCAATACCCATCGACTGTAGCGTTTTATCATAATCCTTAGGCAGATGGAATAGGCACCCGAAATCGTCATAAATGACTCGCACCTTAACCCCCTGAGCTGCCTTTTCTTTTAAAATATCAAGAATGGAGCTCCACATAACCCCTTCTCGTATTATAAAATATTCTAAAAAGATATATTTCTCAGCCTTTTTAAGCTCGCAAAGAAGTTGCTCATGCTTTTTCTCGCCCGGGGTCAGATATTTGGTTTTTGTGTTGTTAAAGATGGGGAACCCTGCGTAATTTTGCAGATAGTTGATTTGAGATTTGTGCTGACTAAGAAGCCTGGTCGACTCTGCATAAGCATCTCTCTCAAGGGCAAGCAAAGCCCTTGCTTTTTTCTCAGCCTTAGCAATCTTTTTTGAGAATTTGCGTGTGGTCGACTGAAAGCGAAACAAAAGATAAAACAATCCACCAAAAACGGGGAAGAGCAGTATCATAAAAACCCAGGTCAGCTTGTATGCCCCCGTGTTTTTGCGCGAAACAATATAAACGCAAACGAAAAAGCTCACAAGCGTTAGCGCTCTGCTTAAAATGGTCGATGCAAGGCTGCCACTCGCAACGGTGTAAATGACTACTGCCATCTGAAGCAGTATCATTAGCAAAACAAAAACCTTTCGTTGCAAAAGTTTGCTAATCCATTTCATGCAAGTCACCCCTCTTTTTGCAATCTTTTATAGCATTATAACATAAAACTATTAAATAATCATCAACCCTAAATAAATCTTTTATAGCCACGCCTTTATTGACAGTATAGAAAAATTGTGCTAAACTTGTTGAAGACTCAACATCCTTAAAAGGAGGGCTACAATGGAGCAAAGATTTGAGACCTTTACTGTGCTTATTAATCGCATCAGTCGTAATATACGCAAGCTAAAAATTCAAGAAATGGCTGAGTATAATCTCAGAAGCGCCCACGTTTCGTGCCTATATTATTTATATTCGACCGAGGGGCTTACTGCAACCGACCTTTGTGAGCGTTGCGAAGAGGATAAAGCGACCATATCGAGAGCGCTCGATTATCTCGAAACCAACGGCTATTTAACCTGTGAGAGCCAAAACGCTAAGCGCTATAAGACCCCTTTTGTTTTGACCGATAAGGGTCAGCTTGTCGCAAAGCAGATTGCCGAAAGAATCGATGGCATTCTCGATGAGATTAGCATAGGCTTAACAGAAGAGGAGAGGCTCTCTTTTTATCGTAGCCTTACCATTATAAGCGACAGCTTAGATAACATGTCTAATAAACGAGGCGTTTAATTATTAAATTAAAGCCGTGTTTAAAGTGAAAAAACATGGCAAAGAACAAGGCTTTGAATATAATGATAATAAAAAAGCGCTCCGATTTTTTGGGGATAAAACATCGTTATATTATTGTCAAAATAGGGCGCATATTGTTGACATCCTTCGATATTCGTGATATACTGGATAAAAATTTTAGGAGGAATAACTCATGGAAAAGCTTCAATCAGTATGCAAAACCGTCTCTGAAAGAGAAAAGATTAGCGCAATCATTTGGCTTATTATCGGTATTTTACAGTGCCTTTCATGCGCTGGTATCGTAGCAGGCGCATGGAATATTTACGCCGCTTACACCTCATTCAAGCGCTCTACAGCTGTTCTTCAGCCTTGGCCCGGCATTGTTGACACCTACGAGAAATCAATGACCACCATTATCATCTCCCTTGTCATCAACCTTATTCTTGGTGGTGTGGTTGGTGTTGCCGGCGCCCTTTACGATATGTTTGCAATCCGTCAGTATGTTCTTGAAAACAAAGAAGTTTTCTACGAAGCAGGTCTTTAATTTTAAAATCCAAAAGAAGCTTTTGATAGGCGTTGTACCCGTAAGGATACAACGCCGGTTTTATTCGCACTTCATGCGAGTTTTGGAGGCGAATAAAATATAACTGAAACCGATAGGCTTCAATAACACTATTGCAGAGCAATAATATCATAGTGAGACCTGTCTCACAATATCACTAATAATACTATTTTTGAGCAAGTAAAAACGGATGTGCAGAAATTCTACACATCCGTTTAATTTTGTCTTATACCGTAGCAAGTAGGGAAAATGTACGGCACATTGTCCACTTGTTAGGAGAACCTAAAACTCCCTTATAAATAGCATTTGTTCGATAAACTAAAATTTGTGCATTAAAAAATGCCCTTGTTATATTTAATCATCGCACTAAAACTCATAACACAACCCACTGCTAAACCAACAATCATAATTGCCGAACCAACTAAAATAAATACATCATTTTCGGTGTAAAATGTTACGGCAGATAAACCGCTGAACACGATTATACCGATACCAATAACAATAGTTCCAAGGCCTACCTTCTTTCCAAAAGGTACTCTGTCTTCTTCGGAAACACGATGTCTGTGATAAAAATGCAGTGACAATATATTCCCACGCATGTTGGATATGCCGAGAATTACACATACTATTCCTACAAGAAAAGTTACAATAGAAGATGCCATAAAAGTTACCTCCACAAATTCTGATTTGCCTGTCAGTATTATAGCAGAAAGCAAACAAGAAAACAACGGCATAACTGCCGTGATGATATACAAGTGACGAAGGTTGCATGGTGATATGCCATTGCTTTCGCAATGAATAAAAAACAGTATAACGGTGCGTAAACGGGGCAAAGAAAAGCGAAAAGGTATGTAATTACAACTGCTGATAGGAAAGGTAAATAAACAATGCAGTAACAACCCAAGAAAACATATCGATCAAAGAGCTGCAATAACCTCTCATATACTTTCTCTTGGCGAGGAACACAAATGCTTTTCCGTATTCCATCTTGTTACTATAAATCGATGCAATTATGATTGAGGGGATCTCTATGAGGCAAAGTAGAATAGAACACACAAATACTATAGGTCGGAACATCTTGATAAAACCTATTGTAATTGCAAGCACAGTAAAAATAGCCGTAGATATCAGGAAAATATAATTCAAACTGTATAGGATTCCGAGTGGTGTCTGTTTGTTGATCATCTGGTACAACCAATAGTTCTTGAATCCTTTTCTATTCTTTTTAATGTTGCTTTTGCTCATTTTTGATAAGCGAAGATAATCGTATATGCCACTTCGAAAAATGCTATATAGAAGAAGGTTGTATAAAACTATGACGATACAATAAAAATAAAACAACTATCCTCACCTCCCATTAAGATGTTTATAACACAAATTAGTGCAGGTTTCAATGATATA
>JAZRMJ010000108.1:0-1669 GCA_045647445.1 Acutalibacteraceae bacterium
ACCTATATCGACCGATTTGAGATTGCAGGCCCGGGCTTTATCAACTTCTTCCTTGGCGATCGCTTCTATTCCGATATTATTAAAGATGTCGAAGAGTGTGGCGAGGGCTACGGCCGTTCCGATTATGGCGCAGGCAAAAAGGTATTGGTTGAGTTTGTATCAGCCAACCCAACAGGCCCGATGCATATCGGTAACGCAAGAGGAGGAGCTCTTGGCGATTGCCTTGCTGCCGTTCTTGATTATGCAGGCTACGAGGTTTTTCGTGAGTTTTATATTAACGATGCTGGTAACCAGATTGAAAAGTTCAAAACCTCTCTTGAGGTTCGTTACCTTCAGCAGCTCGGTCAGCCCATCGAAATGCCTGAGGATGCCTATTTGGGCGAAGATATTACCAATCACGCAAAGAACTTTATCGAGCTTTACGGCGATAAATATCTCGAATGCGATAGCCAGGAGCGTCGCGATGCCCTTTGCGACTACGCTCTGCCCGTCAATATTCAAAAGCTCCACGATGATTTGGCAAAGTATCGCATTAACTACGATTGCTGGTTTAAAGAATCACAGCTTCACAACGACGGCTCGGTTGAGCGTATAGTCGAAAAGCTCCGTGAGTCTGGTCACACCTATGAGCAGGAAGGTGCTCTTTGGTTTAAGTCAACCGATTTCGGCGAAGAGAAGGATAGAGTTCTTGTCAGAGCCAATGGCATCCCCACCTATTTTGTTCCCGATATTGCATATCACTATAACAAACTCGAAGAGCGAAAGTTTGATATTGCTATCGATATTCTCGGAGCCGACCATCACGGCTATATTCCACGTATGAAAGCAGCTATGCAGGCTCTCGGTGTAGATGCTGACCGACTCGATATCGTTATCATGCAGATGGTTCGTCTTGTTAAAAACGGTGAGACCTATAAGCTCTCTAAGCGTTCAGGCAAGGCTATAACCCTCGAAACCTTGCTCGACGAGGTTCCGATTGATGCAGCTCGTCTTATCTTTAACCTGCGTGAGCCCAACAGCCACCTGGAGTTTGACCTTGACCTCGCAGTTGAGCAGTCATCTCAGAACCCTGTTTATTACGTTCAGTATGCTCATGCTCGTATTTGCAGCATTCTCAAAAATCTTGCCCTTCAAGGCGTAGAGTATCGCTCACTTACAGCTGATGAGCTTAATTGCCTCAATCAGCCTGAAGAGAGAGAGCTTATTCGTCAGCTTGCAATTCTTGAGGATGAGGTTGTATCTGCTGCAAAGAGCTATGACCCCTCTCGCATTACTCGCTACGTTATTGACCTAGCTACCTTGTTCCATAAATACTACAATTCTTGCCGTGTTAACTGCGATGATGATATGCTGACCCACGCTCGTTTGTATCTGTGCGTTCGTGTTCGTCAGGTTATAGCCAATGTTTTGGCTATGCTCAACATCACTGCTCCCGAGGTTATGTAATATGGTTATAATGGCTGTTGATCTCGGCCTATCTCGCACCGGAATTGCCCTATGCGATAGCATGCAAACCTTAGCATTCCCCAAAACGGTTATTCATGAGCATAACACCGACCGACTTATCCAAAAGGTTTGTGATTGTGCAAAAGAGAATGGTGCTGAGCGTATCGTTGTCGGTCTGCCTAAGAATATGGATGGCAGTCAGGGCGACAGAGCAAAGACCTGC
>JAZRMJ010000109.1:0-3077 GCA_045647445.1 Acutalibacteraceae bacterium
ATGGCTACGATCCGACTTCTCTCATTTTTTCGATGTGGGGCATCAGCTTTGGTTTTTGGGCAACTATTATGCTATCAATGTTGCCGATTTTGTATCCTTTTTGATTAAGAAGTTCACTAACGTGAGAGAGCAAAATTAAGCTGTCTATGTTTTTAAATTTTGAGTCGGTATCGGGGAAGTGGCGACCAATATCACCAAGAGCTGCTGCACCAAGCAATGCATCGCAAATTGCGTGCACAAGTACGTCTGCATCTGAATGACCGTCAAGCCCCATCTCGTAGGGTATATCAACTCCACCGATAATTAGCTTTCTGCCTTCTGCAAAACGATGAACGTCATATCCGTTTCCGATTCTCATTTTGAATTCTCCTCAATTAGTGACTCAGCAATAGTAATATCGCTGGGCACAGTGATTTTTATATTTGACGGGCTACCTTGAACAACCTTGATTTTAGCGCCGATAGATTCGACCAGCGCACAATCATCAGTGTGAGTTCCGTCAGATTGCTTTAACGCTTCCATATAAAGCTCTCGTTTGAATATTTGAGGTGTTTGAGCTGCCCATAAACGGCTTCTATCGGGAGTTTCAACGATTACGCCACAATCATTAACCACCTTAATAGTGTCGGTAACGGGGATAGCGCACATTGCTGCTCCAAAGCGCATAGCTTCTTCTAACACTGACTCAATAAGTGGTACGGTTATGAGTGGTCTTGCACCATCAGCAATGGCTAAAAAAGAATAGCCATCGTCAATCATGTTGACTGCATTTGCAACCGATTCAGCTCTGGTTGAGCCACCTTTAGTTATTGCTTTTAACTTGGTTATACAATATTTATCGCACAGGCTTTGAATGTCTGCCATGTCGCATTCGCGAGCAGAAATATAAATCCCACCGATTGATGGGCATGCTTCATAAGCCATCAGTGTGCGCGCAATAACAGGGATTCCAAGAATGGGATATAAAAGCTTATTAATGCCATTCATTCGCTGAGAAGAGCCGCCTGCTACTATCACAGCAGCAGTGGATGCGACGCTATCGTTAATCACTGAATATGTTAAAGTTTCTGTTTGCATATATTATCACCATGTTTAATTATACATATTGGTGAGTTTATTATCAATCTAAAAATAAAAAAAGTTTAAATATCGCCAAAATACTATTGAATTAATGATCATTTATGTTAAAATATAATTGGACTCAGATTTTTATATTCGGAGGTGACGATATGACAGGATTTTTGGATTTTGTAGTAAATGAATATTATAACTTTATAGGTGTTATGAGTTCATTTAGAATTCAAGATGCTATCGATATCGCTGTTGTTGCCTTTTTAATTTATAAACTCATTCAGCTTGTCACGCAAACTCGAGCTAAGCAGTTAATTGGCGGCATAGTTGCCGTTGTTTTAGCGTGGATGTTGGCTGAGTTTTTAGATATGACAACCCTCTCAGTTTTGCTAAAGTCTATAATTAACTCAGGTCTTATTGCGCTGGTTGTTGTTTTTCAGCCCGAAATTAGAAACGTTCTTGAGCAGGTTAGCGTTACTAATTTCTCACGCTTCAACCGAAAGATGGGCGATCAATATGATGCGATTGATCTTTGTATAGACAACGTTTGTCGTGCTTGTGGCGAAATGTCTGAAAACAAGGTTGGTGCGCTGATTGTCTTTGAGCGTCAAACAAAGCTTGGCGATATTATTCAAACCGGTACCGTTGTTGATGCTCAAACCTCTGAGCAAATGGTAAGCAGTATTTTTTATCCCAAATCACCTCTCCATGATGGTGCTATGATAATAAGAGACGGCAGAGTTTATGCAGCAGGTTGCATCCTACCATTGACTCAAAACACTAAGCTCAGTAAAGAGCTGGGAACCCGTCATAGAGCATCACTCGGCATGAGCGAAAACTCCGATGCAATTGTGGTGGTTGTTTCAGAAGAGACAGGAACCATTTCCATCGCAAGAGATGGTGCTCTTGAGCGTAACTTTACCTCAGCCCAATTGCTTGAGTATCTTAAAAACGCACTCATTAATGAGAATATTAAGCAAGAGAGCAAGCTGTCTATACTTAAAAATAAATTAAAAAATGGAGGTAAAAAGACCGATGAATAAATTTACCTCTTTTGTACAAAAACTTTTTGAAAGCAAAAAGTTTTTAGTCGTGCTTTCGATAGTTTTATCTTGTTTGGTTTGGTATTCTTTTACTCAGCATTATAATCCTGTATCAAGCCGAACCATCAAGAACGTTCCAATTTCTTTTGATACCTCTCAAACAGCAATAAACTCGAGTGGACTCGAAATTGTTTATCGTAGCAACGAAGATGTTGAGGTTGTTGTGACCGGCAAAACTGCCAACGTTATGAAGCTGACAGCAGCTAATATAACGGTCACCCCATCACTCTCAGGTATTACCGAAGCAGGGGAATATACCGTTCCACTGAATTACACTAAATCTTCTATGCTATCAGATTTTGATGTTTCATCAATTTCTCCTAAAACTGTTAAGATTAAGGTCGACTCAGTTGTTTCAAGACCTTTTAACGTAACTGCTGAGGCGTTAGGTGCAACTGCACCTAACGGGCTAATATGTGAAACTCCGGTTATCACCGATACTGCAAATCGCGAGATAATTATCACCGGCGCATCAACCGATATTGAGCGTATTGATTCAGTAGTAGCTCGTGCCACTGTTAACAAAGAGCTTGATAAAACTACCGAGCTTGAATCAGAGATAATTTTGCTAGACAAAAAGGGCAAAAAGATTTCTAAGAAGGGGCTTACCTTTAGTTTTGATACTGCTAAAATAACAGTCTCTATTTCAAAAATTAAGAAGGTAGACATAAACGTAGTTTTTGCTAATGCTCCCTCTAAACCGTTTTGTGATTACTCGGTTAGCGTTTCTAAGGTAACCATTATCGGTGAACCAAAAACTATCGACTTGTTGCAAAGCATCGATTTGTTGCCGATTGACTACGGTCAGATAACAAAAACAAACAACATTTTTGATTGTGAGCTCAATCTACCTGCAGGTGTCAGAGTCCATGACGGTCTCGAAAAGGTTACTGTAACCTTAGA
>JAZRMJ010000110.1:0-3002 GCA_045647445.1 Acutalibacteraceae bacterium
CTTTTGCTATTTATAAACGCAAATTGCAGTTAAAAATTATAGTTTAACGGGTCGCCCACCATCAAGGCGAGAGACTTCGGCTGCAAAAGCCATATAGTGGCTTTCGACCGACTCGTCGATAACAAAATCGGGTGCTTTATCGCTTGCAATAGCCTGAATGAAGTCGTTAAGCATACGAATATCGCCACCGGCGTGGCCCGAAAAATCCTCTGCAATTTTTGAAACGTCGATTTGATAACGCTCCTTGCCAAAAGGTAGCACGTCGATAATATTAGTATCCATATCGGCTCTGATTTCGCCCTTAGTGCCCATAACGCTAACTGCTCTGCCACCAGTTGCAGTGAAGGCTGTCATGGTGAAATTGGCAGTTACACCACCCTCAAAGAGCATATTGACCACCTGATGATCGACAACATCGTTATCACAGCGATAAACGCATCGGCCGTAAGGGCCATTATCGAGAGCTTTGAGCACGTTGGTTTTGGTGGGCAAGGGGTCGAGTATATCAGCAGGCCACCCTGCAAGACCCGTGTCATTAACCTGTGGCAAATAAAAATCGTAGCAGTTATAAATGCAGTTTTCGATGGGGCAGTCCTTACATCTATCGGTGCTACCCTCGGGTGCGTTCTCGGGCACAAAATGGGTCAGCGAACCATAGGATGAGATCGACTCGCAGCGCTTGCCTACAAGCCAGCGAACGATATCCATATCGTGGCAGGATTTTGCCAGTATCATGGGCGCAGAAGTGGCCAGATTGCGCCAATTGCCTCTAACGAAGGAGTGAGCTTGATGCCAATAAACAACTCGCTCTATGGCGTTTAAAGTGACTACATCACCGATTGCGCCATCGCTTATAAGCTCTTTAATCTTTTGATAGAAGGGAGTGAAGCGAAGCACATGGCAAATAACCACCATTTTACCGCTTTCTTTAGCGGTGGCATGCACTCGTCTGCAATCCTCATAGGTGGTGGCAATGGGCTTTTCGAGCAAAAGATGGTAGCCCTTTTTGAGGGCGGCAACTGCCTGGTCAGCGTGACACTCATCAGGGGTGCAAATGAAAACAATATCAGCAAGTCGTGGCTGACTGAGCAGGGAATCGGCAGAATTAAAGCAGCCCTCTTTAGGAATATTAAATTCTTTAGCTGCTTCTTCAAGGGCGTCGGGTTTAACATCAGCAATGGCGACCAATCTAGCGTTGTCGATTTTTTTGAGCATTCGGCCATAGGTGTGGCGACCTCTTGACCCCATTCCGATTATGGCAACGGTTATCTCTCTCATTTAAAAGCCCCCTTAGTGTTTATGATTTGATTATAATACTGTCTAAATTCAAAGTAAAGACCCAAATAGACATTGTCTCATTAAAATTAGTCGGCAAAAAACCCGACAGATTAGCTCTGTCGGGTCAATTTATTACGCCTTTTCGATTGCGTTTATTGCTACGCAAAAAAGCCGGTCGAGTCGCTCGGTCTGTTCGGTTAAAGATAGGTAGCCAAACAATGCCTCAAAACCCGTTGCAGCATGGTATTGCGCCTCGGTTGCACCCTTTGGAGTGTGTGTGGTGTGAGCGTTGCGGCCACGCTTAAAGACAGCCGTTTCTTGCTCGGTCAGAAGAGGCAACAGCTCAGCCATAGCAGTCGCTTGGGCAGCAGCACAAACGTAGCGCACGGCATTTTGATGGAGCCTATTGACTTGACTTTGGGTGCGATTTGCCAACATTTTGCGCACGCGAAGGCTGTATTCTGCATCGCCGACAAAGGCGAGAGCGAGGGCGTTCATTGCGCCAAAATTTGGCTGTGTCATAGCTTAAACCTCCAAAAATTAGGGGATATAATCAAACTCAAAGTCGTAAATGCTGACCGTATCGTCCTTTTGAATGCCTGCCTCAACGAGGGCATCAATTATGCCGCTTGCGTGAAGCACGCGCTGAAAATACTGCATTGAGTCGTATTCCTCAGGGTCGATAGCCTGCATTATTTTGAGCAGCCAACGAGCCTCGATGATATAAACACCATCCTCAATGGTCAGCTTAAACTCACGCTTTTTCTGCTGAGTGAAGTCTTCAACAGGCTCGGGCTCAGCCTCAAATCGGGTGATAGGGGGCAGGGTTGCAAGCTCGGCTGCAACATGGTTAATAAGGCTGCCTGTGCCCTCAGCGATGGCCGCCATGATGGGAAAGAAGGCGATGCCTTTTTCGTCAAAATAGGCTTTAACTGTGGCTAATTGCTCATCATCAACAAGGTCGCATTTGTTGGCTGCAACCACCTGCTTGAGCTCAGCCAAAGCAGGGTCGAAGGTGGCAAGCTCACGGTTGATAGTCTCAAAATCCTCAACGGGGTCGCGCCCCTCACTGCCCGAAACATCGATAACGTGAACGAGCATTCTGCATCGCTCAACGTGACGCAAAAACTCGTGACCGAGGCCGACTCCTTCACCTGCGCCCTCAATAAGACCGGGTATATCGGCCATAACAAAGGATGAGCCTTCGCCCATGCTGACAACACCCAGCACGGGGGTCAGAGTAGTGAAGTGGTAGTTTGCGATTTTGGGCTTTGCCATCGAAACGACCGATATAAGGGTCGACTTGCCAACGTTGGGGAAGCCGATTAGACCTACGTCTGCAAGAAGCTTTAGCTCGAGCTTAACCTTTAACTCGTCGCCGGGGGCTCCGTTTTTTGCAAAGCGAGGGGTCTGCCTTGTGGAAGTAGCAAAATGGCTGTTTCCCCATCCACCCTTGCCGCCCTTGGCTAAAACGAAGGGCTCATCATCTGACATGTCAGCGATGATTCGGCCGTTATCGGCATCTCTAACGATGGTGCCGCGAGGCACGTTAATGATAAGGGGGGGAGCGCTCTTGCCATAGCAACGGCCACCAGAGCCGTTTTGACCATTCTCGGCAACGTATTTGCGCTTGTATCTGAAATCTGCGAGGGTAGAAAGGTTGGTATCGACCTTTAAAATAACGTCGCCGCCTCTGCCACCATCGCCACCGTCGGGGCCACCCG
>JAZRMJ010000111.1:0-3145 GCA_045647445.1 Acutalibacteraceae bacterium
GGGGTTCTCGGGCTCTTCGGAATCAGGCTCAGATGCAGGAGCCTCGTTAACGGTGAAGGTGATAGCAGCATTTGCGGAGTCAATGGACTTCCAGCCCCAACCATCATCGGTATCGTTAACAGTGATGCATTTAAGAGTTACATTGCCTGCTGCTTTGCAGGTGTAGTTCTTATTGTGGCACTCAAACTGCTGTTTGCCTTCCTGACCATACCAGCCACCATCGGTAAACAGGATAGCGGCCATCTTGTGGGTGCCATGATCGCAATCGATTGTGGTCTTAGTCTGCGGAATTTTGATCTCGTCGCCTACATAAACGGTGGTATCTTCAGGCAGTTCAAAAGTAGGAATACCTGAAGAGGTGTACTCACCGGTGGGAACAAGAGTAATCACTTTGGGCTCGTATGCAGCACTTACAGGTACGACTGCTACAACAAAGGTTGTAATGATTACGCACATTGCAAGCACTAATGAAAGAATACGATTTTTCATTTTGCATTTTCTCCTTTTTATTAATTTTGATTTGCACAGCTCATAGCTTAAGACCTTGCGCTGTGCATTAACGAACATCGCTTAGGGCTTTTAAAAGCCTATCCGCATGATGGCCATTCAAGACTGACAACCCCGTCGCAAAGCAACGAGGCCATGAACACCCTATCAAAACGAGGTAAGCTGAAACAAAGCCTTTGTAAGTCTTCGCTAAGAATAGCGATACATGTAGACTATGTATCAGTATAATGTTACCACTTTTTGTGCAATATGTCAATATTATAAATCACATATCGTTTAGACTAAACTTACAAATTATTGGTTAAAAATTGTGGGTTCTGACAAAAACACCTTTTAACCTTTTTTCTTTAGACATATGTGCTATGAGTATGGATATGTAAAATTTGACGTTTTAAACAAATAAATTGCGATTAAAACTTGCCGTTTCCATATAGCAAAAAGACCCGATTGAGAGAGTCTCAATCGGGTCTTTATTAGGTTTAGCCGTTAAATCTTATTTTACAAGATTGGGGCAGTTGTTGAAGGCAGAGGTGTGGATAGTGGTGGGAGTGCCTTCATAGGTAACGGTGGTGAGGTTTGCACAATCCTGGAATGCGCTGTACTGAATTTCAGTTACGTTTGCAGGAATTACCACAGAGGTGATGCCTGTATTCTGGAATGCACGACCGGGGATTACGCTGATGGTGCTGGGCAGAACTACAGAGGTGATCTGTGTCTGGTTTCTGAAGGCTGAGCCTGCGATTGCAGTTACAGTCTTGCCATCAATGGTATCGCCGATTACCAGCTCACTTGTGTTACCAAGTACGCCTGTTACGGTTACGGTCTCGCCGTCTGCATTAACGGTGTAGTTAAAGCAGGTTACTACCTTTACCGCTACTTCCTTATATGCTGCTGCCTTTGCTGCAGATGAATCCTTCTGGGTCATTACTACAGCGTTGGTGCATCCAGTGAAAGCAGTGTTAGTTACGGTAACGGTGTTGGGTACGTAGATTTCGCCAAGGGCAGTACATCCGTTGAATGCATTTGCGCCGATGGTCTTTACGCCTGAACCGAGGGTTACTCTTGACAGCTCGGTGCAGCCCTGGAATGCGCTGTACTGAATTTCAGTTACAGATTCGGGGATTACGATTGAGGTAATCTTTGAGTCCTGGAATGCACGGCCGGGGATAACCTTAATGGTTGCAGGAAGGGTTACGCTGGTGAGGTTTGCATCATTTCTGAATGCTTCGTTCTTTATTGCAGTTACGGTGTAGCCGTCAATCTCTGCAGGGATTACGAGGCTTGCTGAGGTACCACGGCGCTTATTGATGGTGATGGTTTCGCCATCTTCGTTTACAGTGTAACCGAATACGGTGGTGTTGCTTCCCTTGAAGTTGATGCCACGACCGAGGCAATACTTATGAACGGTACCGTTAATCCATGCTTTCATGGTCAGGTTGGGGCAGCCGGAGAATGCATTTGATGCAATTGCAGTATCTGCAGGTGTGCCGTAGAGGTTATCGTCGTTCTCGAATAAGACCTCAGTCAGAGCAGTACATCCATAGAATGCGCTGTTACGAATACGGATTATGGTCTTGGGAACGAAGAAGCTCTCAAGCTTTACACAACCTGAGAAGGTATGTGAGTTAATGATTTGGTTAGCAGCCTTAGTATAATCTACGCTTACAAGCTCGGTGCAGCCCATGAAGATTTCGTAGCCGGTGGTTGCTACAGAATCGGGGATGTCGATGGTTTCGAGCTTTGAATTCTTAAACACGCGATTATACATGCTTGTTACGGTTGAAGGAATAACGATATTCTTGATACCGCTATTCTGTACGAAGTGTGAACCAATAGCTTCGAGGCCTTCGTTGAGGCTTACGTCGGTAAGCTTTGTGCAGTTCATGAATACTTCGTAACCGGTGTTCTTAACATCCTTGCCGAAGGTTGCCTTAGTAACGTATCCGAGGTTCTTAAATGCACGGTTACCGATATAGGTAACGCCGTCTGCTACAACAACTTCGGTTATTTCTTTTCTCAGGGGCAGCCAAGGAGCAACGTTGCCTACATTGTAATAGTCGGCCATTGCGCCGTTGCCGGTGATGTAGAGAACGCCATCGCCAAAGCTCCAGTTAACTTCGCCTGTGGTGCCTTCGGTCTCAACGGTATATTCCTCAGTCTCGGTTGCGCCGCAAAGACCACACTCACGGGTCTTTTCGCCTGCAGTTGCAGAGGTTGCTTCGGTGGTGATTTCCCACTCGCCCCATGCGTGTTCGCAGGAAGGTGCTTCGATAGCTTCGGTTTCGGTAGCATCGCAGTTTGTGCACTCACGGGTCTGGCTGAGGCCATCATCTGCTACAACCCAATCGCCCCATGCGTGAGCGCCGGTTGCAGGAGTTGCTTGGCCATTGGCAACAGTAGCGCCACACTTGGTGCAAACCTCGTCACCGGTGTAGCCATCCTTGCCGCAGGTTGCATCTACTTTGCCCTGGATTTCGGTGTTAACGTGACCGGTTGCATTAATCTTAGAACCTGCATTAACGGTTTCGCCACAGTCAAGGCAAACCTCGTCACCGGTGTAACCATCGGTGGTGCAGGTTGCATCTGACTTGTTTTTAGTCTCGGTGTTTGCATGGTTGCAAACGGGTTCCTCAGTTTC
>JAZRMJ010000112.1:0-7483 GCA_045647445.1 Acutalibacteraceae bacterium
CCCTTCACCCGATGGGCAGCAATTCGGTTATTGCCTCATCTAAGCTGAATGCCTTTAACTTTCACGATAACTCATATTGCATATTTCTTAAATCATGCCAAAACGCTTATAACCATTGCATAGATAGACAGCACAAGGTGCTCAAAAAGCTCGATGACGGTTCTTATATCGGCACCTGCTACGCAGGAGTTAAAGAGTTTATTTATCCTATTTTTGATGGTGAAAATAATATAGGTTTTATTTCGATAAGTGGATACAAAACTGAGCATCATCAAAGTTATTTGCACTCGGTTGCTGAAAAATATTGCATTGAATATGAGAAATTAGAAGAGACCTATAAATCACTCAAGGACGATTTGCCATCAAAAAAAGAGGTTGACACTCTCGTGACACCTCTTTGTAATATGATTGAGCTTGCTTGCATTAAAGAGCAAATTTCGCCCCATAACAGCGAGCCAACCTTTGTTAATCGCATTGTTGCCTACATATCAAGAAACCACACTCAAAATATTACGAGTGATGATATTTGCAAGCACTTTTCATGCAGTCGCTCATATATGAGCACTAAGTTTAATCAGCACACGGGCAAAAGCATAAGAGAATATATTAACGACCTTCGCGTTGAGGATGCAAAGTCACTATTAAAATACTCAGCCTTGTCGGTTACCGAAATCGCCTATTCAATCGGGTTCACCGATTCAAATTACTTTTCAAGTTTGTTTAAAAACAAGGTTGGGGTATCTCCCCTTAATTATCGCAGCCAAGCGAGAGCAAAAGAGAGAAGCGAAATTTAATTTTTGTCGAGAGGGTTTAGTTCCTCACGGCCTTCATACCACGCTGCTGACCATTGACGGGAACGCTCATACCATTTTTTATTGGTTTCGGTCTTGTGAGACGCGACACCGTTTGACAGCTCGTCAAGAAAGACAACTATATCCTCAAGTCTTCCGTTAAGCAGGTTGGGGCCGACTGAGCGGGTGGGCAGGTCGGGAAGTTGCTTGTTTGAATAGTGAAATTCATGTATAAGGCGATCGATAAGCCCGAACTTTTCTTGTGTCTGCTTTGCTCGCGGATATTCCCTCACATAAGCCTCAAAAGCAGGCACTGCTCCACCTGCGTTAAGCTGGTTACGCTTGAAGCTCTTTTGATAATCCTTCCATAAGAAGGAGCATCCGCAAACAGTACATTGCAAGGGTTGGTCTGCGGTCTCTTTTTTTCTTATTTGCGGTCGTCGGATATAGTTCTCTTTTAGTTCTTTATAGCAGTCGGGGCAACGCACCCTGCCCTCACGAGCAGATTTGACGGCCAAAATATCTTTGCATCGCAGATAAAGGGTTATGCCGACATCATCAAGCAGCTTTTCATCGTACAAGCCGGTAATATCCTGCTGATAAAGTCGGTATATCTTTTCTTTTGGCACCCTTGGGGTCCATTTGAATTCAGACAAAGTCATATCTCCGTTTCATTTTATATTATAGTATTAGTTAACCCGCCGTGCCCCGGGTCGATAATGATTAACGGCTTATTTTTGGTGCGATCAAGAGTAGCTTTTTTAGTCAAGGCGACTGCACCAAAAACAGCCAAAGCAGCTACAGCCAACGCAAGCGTAGTAGTAAAAAGTTTAAAAATCAATCGTTCCATATTAATCACACTCCTAAACAAACTTATGCTGGGTGTGTTTTAAGATTAACTAGAAAACAAAGGTCATTATGCTATGAGCTTTAATCTCAAAGCCTGCGAGCTCACCCTTAAATCTGAGCGTTGCTGTTTTATCGTGCTCAGTGCGATTAAGAGCAACAACTACAATCGAGCCATTGGGGTTTTTGAAGGCGCAGCACTCAATCTCTGAATCGAAGGTTGAGATGCCTATTCGTTTTGCACCACGCTCAATATATTTGCTGAAATGACCCATGTAGTAATATGATGAGCGTATATCTAATTTGTCGGCTTTGGTATCGTATACGATTGGGGATTCGCCTATCCAAATCTTATCCTTATCCCATCCGGTTGCTATCTGCTCATCCTTCCAATGGTCGGGGCCGCCATCATCATCTAAAAGCATATTCCAATCGACCCATGCGTTTGCCCAGTTATTGAGATTGCCCATAATATCGTGGGCATATTTTTCGCCTGAATGGTAGGGCAAGCGACCACTTGAGCTGCTATGCTCCGACGAGATTATGTATTTTTCAGGGAAAAGCTGATGGGTAATATCAAGCGCACTAAAATGCTCACCCGAATACCAATGAACAGCAACACCATCAAAGGCTGCTCTAGCTCGGTCGTTGCACATTGTTTCTAAGCTACGGTCAACAACACGCTCTTTATTGTGATCCCAGAAAAAGACCTTTTTGTCGCCAAGACCTGCTTTTTCGAGAGCCGCTCGCAGATATCCCAGCACAAAATCTCGCTCTTCACCTGCAGTATAAATGCATGACTCCCACCCTTGTTCAGCCTTAGCCTCATTTTGAATGGTTACGCCCCAAATATCAACGCCCTCGTTTTGATAGTGCAATATAAATTTGGCAAAATATCTTGCCCAAACATCGTAGCATTCCTTTTTGAGTTTGCCGCCCTTAGCCATTTTGCCGTTGGTTTTCATCCATGCCGGTGGGCTCCAAGGGCTTGAAAAGATTTTTAAATCTTCTGAAATCTCTGTTGCTGACCTTATTGCAGGGATGATAGCATCTTTATCGTGAGAGATATCAAAATTCTTGAGCTCAAAATCGCCATCGGTATCATCATAGCTATAAAAATCTGCAGAAAAATCACAGCTATTGATGGTTGAACGACAGAAATTATAGCCTATGCCCTTTTGCCTATCAAAATATAGCTCTAACACCTGACGGCGTTTATCGGGGTCAAGTCGCTTAAGATTTAGCGCTGTAGCCTCGGTAAATGCTCCACCAAAACCGAGAATGGATTGATACTCGACCTCGTCATAAATATTAACTAAGCCCCACTCTTGACCCTCTGAGTCTGGTGAGAAGGTTATATCATCCATCATTTTAAGTTTAATATTAGAATCATAATGGGTAGTAAAAACTTTGACAGTCTTTGACATAATAAATCCTCCTAAAACAAAACCTACTGACTAAAAATCAGTAGGTTTTTTTGGCAAAAAAGTTTCGCTAACAGAAATACGCTTTACGCCCATGAAGTATCCTAATCCGATAGTAACAGGGACACTAAAGGGCACAATTGCAGAAACCAACACAGAGACAAAGCCTTGCTCTGCAAAGGTCAGTGTGGTGGGCATAAGAGACTGGTTAAGAGGCATAAAGGGAGCAAAAATCATTTTATGCCAGCTTGACACACTCTCCGGCAAAACACCAAGCTTTGCAAAAACGAGCGCTACGCAAAGCAAAAGATAGGGCGCATAGGCAATAAGCCCAGCCTTAAAGCCGAGAAACGCATCATAATTTATAACCTTGTTGTTGATTGAAGAGTTATCGGTATCACCCTTTTTCCACATGAGCAGATAGGGTAAAATGATTATAATGCCAAGGTCAAAGGCTTGAGCAACAAAGCCACCCGCTACATCGGGGAAAAACGCAAGTATTGAAAACGACACCATTAAGCACATCAAATGGTAACCTGTTAAACGAAAAAATATGTTTAATGATAAAGCCCAAAGATTATTAGTGTTCATCCTTGTCCTCCAACTGCCTTGATTGATAATCAGTATAACACATTACTGTTAACAAATCAAATCATTTTGCGTTTTGATGAGCGATTAACTCCAACAACACCACCTGCGGCTGACAACATAGTCATAACAGCAAAACGAATGGGTGTGTTTATCGTTAGGCTGATGCCGTTTGCAATAAGGGCTATAACTGTTATTATTAAAAACATTATAAGCCCAACCAGAGCACCCATAATAAGACCTTTTGTGCGATGAGTTAGGGCGCAAACGTATCCACCCACAGCTGAGCCTATTGCAAGGCATACGTTTGACAAGGGTATTGCCGTTGATGGCTCAAAATCTCGCAATGTCAAGATAAAAGCACAAACAAGTATTGATACAAAAGATATTAATGCTCCGACTAGAACTCCGATTGCAAGATGAATGAAGGTTGGGCTTTGATAAAACGGCTGATTATTTTTCATATAAAAAGACCTCCCGATCAGGCTGACAATACAGCATATTCGGTAGGGCTTTAAGTTATTACTTAGAAGGGGTATCGTCGTGAATGGTGAGGTTCTGTGAAACAGCAGAACGAGCTACCTGAAGCTTTGAGCGATCGCCCGATGATTCGATAACGATGCTATCATCTTTAAGGGAAACTACACGGCCATAGATACCACCGATGGTGAGAATTTCGTCGCCGATTTGAAGCTCGTTACGCATTTTTGCCTCTTGCTTTTGCTGTTTGCGCTGGGGGCGAATCATAACGAAATACATTACGCCGAAAATAACAGCCATCATAATAAGGGTAGGAATAAGACCCATAGGATTAGACTCTGTACCAGCTTTTTCTAAAAAAATAAATTGATTCATTAAAAAATCCTCCGATAAATATATTACCGAATTATTTTAACACACACTTTGAATAAATGCAAGTATTATTCAAAATCAACCACCTGGTTGGTCTTAGCAGAAAGCATTGCTGCCTCCATAAGCTTCATGATGCGCATAACCTGATCGTTGCGAACAATCTGCTCCTCTTCGCCACGGCAAGCAGCCATAACATTGTAGTAGTAGTCGCTCAAATCTGATTCGGGCACGTCAAGAGGATAAGATTTATACTGATCGGGGTTACGGGGTGCCATGGTTTTTGTGATACCTGATGCAGTAATAACGGGAACGATATTGGTATTATCAAGTTTATCGGCAATAACGATTTCGCTGTCAAAAACATCCCATCCACGGATAACTGCGCTACCGTTGCGACCGAGCATATACCAGCGAGGAAGGGTTATAAAGTTGCTGGTGCCAACCTCGAGCACAGCCTCTACCCCACTCTCAAACTTGAGTTTGATGTTAAAGCCGTCGTCAACAAGCTCGTTGGTAACGTGATCAACGGTGCAGTAAACACTCTTGATTTTTTCGTTAACGAGCAGAACCATCTGGTCTAAGATATGAACGCCCCAGTCAAGAATCATGCCACCGCCAAATTCGGGATACTGACGCCAGTCACCAGGGATACCACGAGAGCCGTGAACACGGTTTTCGATACGGAAAACGTCGCCAAGGCGACCCTCTTCGTAAAGCTTTTTCATTGCGAGATAATCTCTATCCCAGCGACGGTTTTGGAAAACTACAAAAACCTTACCTGTTTGCTTTTGAACCTCGAGAACCTCTGCGAGCTCAGCGCTGTTCATCATAACAGGCTTTTCGCAAATAACATTTTTGCCTGCCTGCATAGCCTTGATAGCCATCTCTTTATGAAGATCGTTGGGGGTTGCGATAATAATAATTTCAATTTTTTCGTCTGCGAGCATAGCATCGTAGTTTTCGTAAACAAAAACACCGTTATCGCGAGCAAACTGTTGACGCTCGGGTTTAATATCGTAAACACCTGCAATTTCAAGGCCGTTAACCTTTTCAACATGATGTCTGTGAGAGTTGCCTTCTCCACCGAAACCTATTATACCTGCATACATAGTTTTTTGCATGATAATACCTCCATTGCTTTTGCACTCGGTTATCTTGATTATATAACGAAGTAATTAAAAATCAACTTTGATAGCAAAATTTGTCTATCAATTTATGGTTTTAGTCTATAAAAAAACGAGTCACACTACAATAAGCAATGTGACTCAAATTATAAATTATTTTACCTATTTATCAGCTATTGGCTTTATCCTTAACAATCTGCTCCATAACGGGTTTAAGGGTCTTATACCAAGTAGCGGCAATCTTAGTAAAGCCATTGATGTAGGGGTGAACTCCGTCTACCTTGCCCGCATCATCTTTAAAGTCATCATAAGTGAGACCGACCGACTCGACACCCATGTCAACAAACTCAATCTTGCAGCCTTCGCCCTTCTTCTTTTCGACATATGCCTTATAGGCGTCGCGATAGGTGGTTACACCAGGCTCAGTAGTGTTTATGCCTGATCCACTAACAATCGGAGGAGGAGAAGCCAAAAGGATGGTGGTGTTGGGATACAAGGTGTAAAGCTCATTAACAAGCATTGTATCGATATTTTCAACAGTCTTTTCTGCTGATTTGCCTGCAGTAACGTCGTTTCTGCCGATCATAAGAAGAATAACGTCGGGGGCAGGCTTGGCATTAGCTTCGATTTCTTCAAGCTTGCCTTTAAGGCCAGGAACGTCGATACCACCCCAACCACTATGCATAACATTGCCGTCTTTGATTAGTCTGTTTTCCCAATCGTGGGCACCGACAAAACGATAGTTGTTGTTATCAGCCTTAATCATATCGTTAAGGAAGCTACGATAAGCGCCCATTTGATTATGCTCAAAGCCGTCGGTCAAAGAGTCTCCCATAGGCATGATATGAATCTTGGTCTTTTGAATATAAGCGTTGCTCTCAGCTCTGCTGGCTGCGGCAATTTGACCGGGAGTTAAACCGGAAGAAACCGGAGCCTTTGAGGATGAAACATTGCTGGAAGCAGCAGTGCTTGCTTCTTTAGATGAGGTTGCTGTTGACGATTTGTCGCCTGCTCCGCCACAAGCTGCACAGCAGAACAGCAGCGAAAAGCAAAGAACCATAGAACAGATACTCTTGAATTTTAATTTCAAAACTGTCACCTTCTTAAAATATTTAGGCATATGCCTACATCACAAAATCTATAATACAATATTTTTAGAAAAAAAGCAACAAAAAAAACAACTGCAGTGCAGTTGTTTTTTGATTATAAGTTTTTACTTATCAAGCTTAGCTTGAAGCGCTTTAACGGTGCTTTCAATCTCTGTATACCAGCGATTAGCGATTTTTTCGTATCCTGCAGGGCCTGGATGGACAAAATCACCACCAATAAAGTCAGACACCTGCATACCTGTTGCACCAAAGCCCATATCAACAAAAGCAATCTTAACACCTTCTGCCTTCTTTTGCTCAACATAATCTTTATATTGAATACGGAATTTCACTCCGGTATCGTTCTTGTTGAGGGTATCCTTTTCGGTGATGGGGTTGTTATTTCCGTTTGCATCGGTACCGTTCCAATTGCAGATTGGAGGAGGGCTTGCGAGGAATATGTAAGCATTAGGATACATTTTGGCCATCTTATCGATGAGCATGGTGTCGATTTTTTCAACTGCCTGTTGACCACTCAGGCCGTCGGTTGCATCGTTTCTGCCTATCATAAGCAAAACAATATCGGGGTTACACTCGGTCATTTTGTCGAGCTCGGTGTGAAGAGTTTGGATTCTCGCACCACCGTAGCCTGAATGCATAACGTTGCCATCGGTGATAGTTTCTGCTGACCAATCATGGCTACCTACAAACTCAAAGCTATAGCCACCGTCGGTTAATTGCTTTGCTAAAAAGCCACGATAAGCGCTGAC
>JAZRMJ010000113.1:0-2499 GCA_045647445.1 Acutalibacteraceae bacterium
TGACATAATAATTCTCCTTGAATTTAAAATTTACAGCAACGGCTTTGTACGCAAAGGCACAAACCCGCTGCATTATTAATGCAATTTATTCTGCAAATTCAGGTGCTCCAACAGCAGTACCTTTAATAACAATGTTATTAATACGGCTACCGTCACCGTATGGTGCGTTTTGAGAACCAATCTTACCGGTTGTAAGAGTATTGTTCTCAATATAAACCATATTGACACGATGACCACCTGCAGGAAGCTGTCTTGAAATTTCAAGCACATTACCAATTTGATTGATGGTAATAACAGCAGTACCCATCTGCTCAAGTGTGGTCTTGTTGTAAAGAGTAGTTGTAGAGCCATTCTGCTTACGAATAATCTTCACAGTACCATTTACGTTTGAATACTCAATTTGGTAATAGTTGTTGTCATCAATATAGTTGAAACGGAATTTACCCCAGTTCCATGAGTTGGGGTTAACCATATTGAAGGCCATCTGATAATCGCCAGCAAGTATAACTGTTTCGTCATACTTCCATTCTTCGTTGTATCCCAATGAACTAATTGTTGTAGCTACGGGATAATCAGGAAGATCGGTTAATATGGGAGCATCACCGGGGGCAATATCAGTAACGTTAACCTTGCACTTAGCAATAAGCTGACCATCTTCAGTTTTAACGCCAACAAAGGTTGATCCAACAGCAACACCCTTAACGGTGCCACTGCTTACGGTAGCAATTGATGAATCGTCGCTAAACCAAATAAGGCGTTTATTAGAAGCAACTACTCCACCCTCACCGGTAACAGTTGCAGTAAGTTTTGTAGTAAGAGATCTTTCAACACTAACTTCATCATTGCTAAGAGCAACAGCGGTAGCAGGAATGATTACAGGCTTTTCGGGTACCTCTTCGCTATCTATAGGAAGAATGGTTATAGCCTTAGGAACGAGGTTACAATAAGAATCGCCGTAACCAACATAACCAATGGGAATTTCGAGTTCAACATCGTCAAACCACTGAACTACGTTTCCACTTGAATCCTTGCAATAAACATCGATCTTACCGTTTTCATCATAAACTGATACGTTGAAGTCACCTACAAACTTAGTAATATAGGTCTTAGAAACGTACATTACAATCTTTGAGTTAATTCTCTGCTCTAATGAAACAGTATAACCAGCATTAGGATTAAACTTATCTCTTGCTTTAATGTTTACTGAGGTAGCATAATCCTTCTGGAAGGGTGAATTAGACAAATATTTTCCGCCATCGATACTCAAATGCAAGTTTGCAATGTTATCGATATTTTCATCCTCAATCTTTTCAGCGCCTTGGCTGTTATAGATCTTGAAGTTAACGTAGAAATTACCTGAATACTTAGCGCCCTTATAAATATAAGATCCACTACCATAAGGAGCCATTGCTATATCGTTGCTCCACTCGGGGAATGAGCAGTTATCATTAGCCCAGCCCTCTTCAGTGAGTTTATCCTTATTTGCTTTATTGATTGTTGCAGAATAAGCTACAACATCAATATCATCATCTTCATACATAGGTGCATAAACACGCCACATATTAACAGAAAGTTTCTGGTTTTCAGTTCCAAAGCCTACTATACCGTTGGGAAGATCGCCTACTTCAACGTTCATAAGAGCTTCACGAAGGCCAAGACCGACAGAGACTTTAGTGCCATCAACGCGAAGACCGATTCGGTTATATCCACTCTTTTCAACAAAAGCTGAATCGATTACAGTTTCAACTCCGTCTACGCATTTAACAACCTCAACGGTTGAGCCTGCAGCACCTCTTGCATACACCTTACCGGCAACATAGTTATTAGCATCAGTGTATGAAGCATATGCATAAACACTACCAGCTTCGGATGAAATTGAATAGAAGTGACCTTCTAAAGCATAGAAACCATTATCGCCAGATTCTACCCTCATGTCCTTGGCGTTGTAAATCATATCTGTACCGGGATCAAGAGTTGAGTCGGTCTTAGTGCCATAGAAGGTAATCTTATCACCTGAAGAAGATAGGTATGCAACCTGACGATATACGTCAAAGTCAAATGCTTTTACATCATCCATATCAGCATAACGAACTGCATCATCAGCTACAGGCGCAAGAACTTCAACCGGGCCCTTACCATTGGCGCCAAGCATATAATCCTTTGCGCCATCAAACCACTTGGCAGCTATTTTTTTGTAACCGCTTTCGTTAGGATGAACAGTATCATAGCTGGGCCAATCATTGAATTCAAGACCACAGTCAAGAAGGTCGACCCAAGTTATATGCTTGCCCTTGTCTCTAAAAGTGTTAACAATTTGAGGAACATATGGATTAAGGCCATTGAGCGCGCCGTCACTGGGCTCATACCACTCACCATCTTTGCGAGGACGCATGGGAGCAACGGTAGCACAAATAACTACTGCATCAGGATTATCAAGATAAATGTAAGTCGGATCGTAGCCATGTCGTTCTGTGAGCCAAGGAGTTGAAAGGCAGAGTT
>JAZRMJ010000114.1:0-2337 GCA_045647445.1 Acutalibacteraceae bacterium
ATTGCAGTTTCACTCTTACCTACTCCACTTTCGCCAAGTAGGAGCAAGCCCTCACCATAAACCTCAACAAGTACGCCATGGCGAGTAATGCGAGGAGCAAGCTCAACACTCAAGAATGAAACTAAGCTTGCAGTAAAGACCGAGGTAGCCTCATCGGTGCGAAGCAGAGGCACATTAAATTCTTTGGCAAATTCAATCATTTTATCGTTAATATCAAGTGAGCGAGTGATTATAACGGCAACCGGTTTTTTCTCTATAAGAAGACGATAGTTTTCAACAGCACCGGTTTCTTTCTCTGAGGTAATAAACTCATGCTCAGCCTTGCCAATAACCTGAATTCGATTGGGGTCAAAATATTCAAAAAATCCTGAAAGCTGAAGTCCTGGTCGATTAACATCGGTCGATGAAATCAAAATTTCATCAGGATGAACAGGTAGATAAATTGATTCAAGAGAAAACTCTTTTATAAGACGACTAAGCTTTACAGTGAATCCTGCATTCATATATTATCTCCTCCATAACTTAAATAAGCTATACCTAATTGATATTATATAACATAACACTAAAAAAGTAAAACCTTTTTATAAAATTGACATTATGTTTATTATATTGTATAATCCAATACAAGGAGCTGATTATTAATGGGTTTAAAAATAGGATTACTTAACGACTCTTTTCCTCCTATTATTGATGGTGTTGCAAACGCTGTTAAAGCATATGCAGACATTCTTTCTGCTAACGGAGATGAGCCGGTTGTAATCACGCCGAAATATCCACATGTTAAAGATAATTATGATTATAAAATTTACAGATACGGTTCATTAAACACAAATAAAATTTTTGGTTATCGCACAGGCAACCCCTTCTCACCCACTACCCTATCTGACCTATACACTGAGAATTTTGATTTACTGCACGTTCATTGCCCTTTTGCTTCAGCAGTTTTAGCTAGCAACACGAAACAATTCTATAAAAGCAAGTTGCCCATCGTTCTTACCTACCACACAAAGTTTGATATTGATATTGAAAAGAGAATTTCTGTTCCCGAGTTTAGATATTTTATCAAAAAGTTTGTTATTAACAATATCAATAAATCTGATGAAGTGTGGGTTGTATCAGAAGGTGCTGGTCAAAATCTTAAAGAATTAGGCTACAAAGGCAAATATATTGTCATGCCTAACGGAACCGACTATAAAAAGGGTCGCTCACCTGATTCAAGCGTAGCTAAGCTCCGACAAATTCACAATATTGATGATGATTGCCTCATTTTTTTATTTGTAGGCAGAATGCTATGGTATAAAAATATCGGTCTATCGCTTGAAGCTCTTAAAATGCTTCGTAGCGATAATGTTAAATTTAAGTTTATAATGGTTGGCGATGGTGTTGATAGATTTGCAATAGAGGAATACACCAATGAGCTTGGATTAAAGAATAACGTTATTTTCACCGGTGCAATCTATGATCGTGAAAAGCTTCGTGAATATTACAGCCTTGCAGATATGTTTCTGTTCCCTTCCACCTATGATACCTCGGGTTTGGTTGTTAAAGAAGCAGCTGCTTGCGATTGCCCAAGCCTAGTAGTTAAGGATAGCTGCGCAGCAGAAGGTATTGAGGATGGCAGAACAGGTTACGTATGTAACGAAAATTCTGGCGACTTATACACTACCATTAAAGATGCCATTAATGATTGTCAGCATCTAAAACAAGTTGGCGAAAACGCCGGAAACTACGTTTACTACTCCTGGGAGGATTCAATCAGATCAGCAAGAAACCGATACGACGAAGTATTATATAACTATAAAAACAAGAAACGAAGAGGTTTTAGACTATAAAATTAAAAGGAACCGTCAGTTTGACGGTTCCTTTTAATTTTATAAATTATAATATTTTTCAAACTCAGCTGGATGAGGAATTGCAGCCAATTGACGGCATTCTTCGCGCTTAGTCTTGATAAAGTTCTTAATAAGCTCTTCGGGGAATACACCACCGGCAGTCAGATAATCGTGATCTGCTTCAAGAGCATCAAGAGCGTCATCAAGAGAGGTAGGTAGACCCTTGAGCTTTGCCTTTTCTTCATCAGACAAAGTGTAAAGGTTAACGTCGTAGGGACCCCAGCCGTTTGCATGAGGATCAATCTTATTCTTAACGCCATCAAGACCTGCCATCAAAATTGCTGCATAGCAAAAATAAGGGTTGCAGGTTGCGTCGGGGTTGCGAAGCTCAAAGCGACGTTTATTAGCACTCTTTGCGTATGCAGGTATACGAATAACAGCGCTACGGTTAGAGGTTGCGTAGCCAACGGTTACAGGTGCCTCAAAGCCAGGCACAAGGCGCTTA